>CADBSN010000210.1 GCA_902797255.1 uncultured Bacteroidales bacterium
ATAAGAATTGGAAAGGTCGCTCCGGAGTTCATGATGAGTTTGGTAAAGGGTATGAATATTACACCCATCATAGTGAAGATGGTAAGCGTTTAGTCATTCATACACCACAAATAAGTCATTACCTTAGTGATGAACCACTTGAAGCCATTGCTAAAATCATTCGCTCCCACTTGACTATTGTAGAAAAATACCCCAATCACTTTATATGATTGTTTGAAGCATGATGAATGAGTGTGGCACGATGTATCTGGGAAAGTCCCCTGTCAGAACTTATGGATACACAAAATTTTGTCTGTTTTCGTCTCTATGTCATCAGAAAGAAAAACTGAAAAATAATGCTTTACATTTTTTCCCTTAAGACCTAACCCAGAAAATACTTAACTAATCCTGTTAGAATAAGTTAACTAATCCTGCTAGGAAAAGTTAAGGTTTCAAAAGCAAATCTCTATACCTAACATAACACATAACATGGACCTAACGTATTAGTCGTGACTTAGACAGCAACATGAGAAAAGGGAAAATGAAATAATTAAAAAATGATATGATATAAAAATTGAAAAAAATGGTCAATGTTCAATGGTCAATTGTCAATTATTTATTAACTTTGCACTTGAAATTAAAATGAAGTAAATAACGATGGAAGGTTATATGGTATCAGCACGCAAGTATCGTCCGATGACGTTTGATTCGGTGGTGGGTCAGGGTGCCTTGACGACTACGCTGAAGAAGTCGATCCAAACGGGACATCTTGCGCATGCATATCTTTTTTGCGGACCTCGTGGAGTAGGTAAGACTACTTGTGCCCGTATTTTTGCGAAGATCATCAATTGTATGTCGCCCACTGAAGATGGTGAGGCATGTGGTGTGTGCGAGTCGTGTATGGCATTCAATGAGCAGCGCTCACTGAATATCTATGAATTGGATGCGGCTTCGAATAATGGTGTGGAGGAAATCAAGAACTTGATTGAGCAGACGCGCATCCCTCCGCAGGTGGGTAAATATAAGGTGTTTATCATCGACGAGGTGCACATGTTGTCGAATGCGGCTTTCAATGCGTTCCTGAAGACTTTGGAGGAACCGCCTCACTATGTGATATTCATTTTGGCTACGACAGAGAAGCACAAACTGTTGCCTACTATCCTGAGTCGTTGTCAGATTTACGACTTCAACCGTATGACCATCAAGGATACGGTGGCTCATCTGCAGAAGGTGGCAGAGCAGGAGGGTGTGACAGCTGAGCCTGATGCATTGGCCGTGATCGCAGAAAAGGCTGATGGAGGCATGCGTGATGCTCTTTCAATCTTCGATCAGGTGACTGCTTATTGCGATGGGAACATCACTTACAAGCAGACAATCGCAAACCTCAATGTGTTGGATTACGACTACTACTTCAAGTTGGTCGATTACTTTCTTGGGGGACAGATTCCTGAAATCATGACTACGTTCAACGAAATCGTCAATAAAGGCTTTGAGGGCAACCACTTCATCAATGGTCTGAATGCTCACTTGAGGAACTTGCTGATGTGTCGTGATGAGGGCACAACGAAGTTGCTGGATACGAACGATGATGTGCGTCAACGTTATATAGAGCAAGCGAAGAAATGCAAGCCGCAATTCCTGTATCGTGCCATCAGGAAGTGTACAGATTGTGATATTAACTACAAATTGAGTCAGAACAAGCGACTGTTGGTTGAAATCACGTTGATAGAAGTTGCTCAGTCTGTCCAAGATGATGGTGCCTCAGCGGGGCGTCGCCCTGCTAAGATATTAAAACCGTTATTTAACAGAGCCGCAGTGAAGAAGTCAGTAACTGCTGCTCCTGCTGCTGTTTCTACAACTGCAGCTGCTGTTTCAAAACAACCAACCCCAGCGAGTGTTCCGACAGCAAAAGAAGCGGCTCCTGCTGTATTACCACCAGATGCCAAGTTCGATTTGGAGAACCTGACACGAGCTGTCAAACTCTATTCTCAGACGTTACCCCAAGGAGGAGTGCGCGCTCAGTTGTTCCGTGCTACTCCTCAACTGCTGAATGCCGATACATTTGAAATAAAAGTCGACAATCCTGCTATTGAAGCACAGATGCGGCAATACTTGCCGGCTTTGTCGGAATATGTGAAGAAGGCATTGAAATTGCCATCCGTAAAAGTGATGGTGAAAGTCGTAGAATATAACCCGGAAGCTGTCCTTTCTCCTGCGCAATTTTATGCAAAAATGAAAGAAAAGAATCCGGCATTGGCAATTCTTGAGAAAGAAATGCAACTTCATCTGTAATTATTTGGTGAAAAGAAAAAAATAATGTAACTTTGCAGAGAATTTGTAATCGACTTTTCTGTCTGCATCAATGAAACGAACATTTAAGCAATTCCTGATCAAATATAAGTACGTGATTTCAATCATCGTTTTTGCTGTGCTCATAGGATTTGTGGGTGACCATTGCTTGGTGAAGCGTTTCGAGCAGAAACAGGAGATTGCCGACTTAAAGAGCCAGATTAACGAACAAAAGATTATTTACAAAAAAGACAAGTTAGAACTTGAGAAAATACAGAACAATCCCGAAGCTGTGAAGCGTGTGGCGCATGAAAAGTATTATATGAAGACAGAAGATGAAGATATCTTCGTGATTGATGAAAACAATTAAATGAGTAAAGACAACGTTTTAGGATACATTACGAATATTGGTGAAGTTTTAGTTTTAATTGGTGCCGCTTTTTGGATAACTGGATGGGAATTCATGAATTATGTTTTTGCAGTAGGTACTTTACTTTTTGCCATAGGCAGATTACTTGAAAAACATCCTCAATCAACGATAACACTCCGCCGACTTTACATACAACGCACTATAGGCGTTGTCGTACTAATCATAGCCGCAGGGCTGATGTTCTTCTACGAACACCTCAACGGCATTGAAATTAGCGATTACAAAGTGCACGCCACTGCATCTGCGTGGTTGTTGCCTTTCTTCATATTTGTAGTTATAGAATTGTATACGGCATTTCGTATTCCAAACGAACTTAAAAAAGAAAACAAATGATACTATCCGAATTAACAGCAGTTTCTCCAATCGATGGACGCTATAGGGGTAAGACTGATTGTTTGGCTCCTTACTTCTCAGAGTATGCGCTGATTAAGTACCGCGTGAGAGTGGAGATTGAATACTTTATCGCATTGACCGATTTCCTCAAAGTGTTTGACGTGAAGAGCGTCGAATCGGCTTTGCGTGCCATCTATCAGAACTTTACAGAAGCTGATGCACAGCGAATCAAAGATATTGAAAAGGTAACCAATCATGATGTGAAGGCAGTCGAGTACTTTATCAAAGAGAAGTTTGATGAGATGGGAGGATTGGAACCTTATAAAGAGTTCATCCATTTCGGCTTGACCAGTCAGGACATCAATAACACGAGTGTGCCACTCTCTATCAAGGAAGCCCTCGAAGAAGTCTATTATCCCATGTTGGATGAGCTGGTCGCACAACTACAGGAGTATGCTGATGCTTGGAAAGACATCCCGATGTTGGCTAAGACACATGGACAACCAGCTTCGCCAACACGTCTGGGTAAGGAGGTGATGGTATATGTCTATCGACTGACAGAGCAACTCAACACGCTAAAGGCTTGTAAGATTTCTGCGAAGTTTGGAGGCGCTACAGGTAACTACAATGCGCATCATGTAGCTTATCCGCAGATTGACTGGAAAGCATTCGGCAATCAGTTTGTGAGCGAAAAGTTGGGATTGGAGCGCGAGCAATGGACCACGCAGATCAGTAATTACGACAATCTGGGAGCTGTGTTCAATGCGATGGCTCGTATCAACACAATCATGATGGACCTCGACCGTGACTTCTGGATGTATGTCTCAATGGAATACTTCAAACAGAAAATCAAGGCTGGCGAAGTTGGTTCGAGTGCAATGCCTCACAAGGTCAACCCAATCGACTTTGAGAATTCAGAAGGTAACCTCGGAATCGCGAATGCCATACTCGCACACTTGGCAAATAAACTGCCTGTGTCGCGTCTGCAGCGTGACTTGACAGATTCAACCGTTCTGCGTAATGTGGGAGTGCCGATGGGACACATGGTGATTGCCATCCAGAGTTCGCTCAAGGGATTGCGCAAGCTGCTGATCAATGAGGCTGCTATCCAGCGTGATTTGGATAACTGTTGGGCAGTCTGTGCAGAAGGCATCCAAACGATTCTGCGTCGTGAAGGCTATCCACATCCTTATGAGGCTCTGAAGGCTTTGACACGCACGAACAATGCAATCACTCAGCAGAGTATCGCCGACTTTATCGACGGATTAGAGGTGAGCGAGCAGGTAAAGGCAGAACTGCGGCAGATTACTCCTAACACATATTTCGGTATGTAAACACATGAGTCTTTAGGACCCATAACACAATAAACAAACACAGTATTTATGTGAATAAAGAAATTAATTAACAAAAACAATTGTAACGATTATGGAAAATGAGAAATGGCACAACGATGCCAATGAAAAACGTCCTCAACGTCCTCGTTTTACGCGAGTAGAGCGAGCTTACAGTGCAAATGGTAATTCTGGTGAGCATGCGTTCCGTCCACAGGGATTTGATACACATGCTTCAAATGGTGAACATCAAAGTAGCTTTAGCAGCAATCGTCAGGGTGGTTACAGCAGCAATCGCCAGGGTGGTTTCAACAGCAATCGTCCAGGTGGTTTCAGCCGTCAGGGCAATGCTCAAGGTGGTAGTTACAGCAGCAATCGTCAGGGTGGTTACAGCAACAGCAATCGTCAAGGTGGTTTCAACAGCAACAATCGCCAGGGTGGTTTCAACAGCAATCGTCAGGGTGGTTTCAATAACAATCGACAGGGTGGTTTTAATAAGCGTCAGGGGGGTCAGGGCGGACAAGGTTTGTTCCGTCAGCGTTCTGCCGATTACAATCCGAATGCAAAATACAGCTTGAAGAAGCAGATAGAATATAAGGAGTATCTTGAGGATCCAAATGCTCCAATCCGTTTGAACAAGTTCCTTGCCAATGCAGGTGTATGCTCACGTCGTGAAGCAGATGAGTTCATTCAGGCAGGAGTCATCAAGGTAAATGGTGAGGTTGTAACTGAGTTGGGTACAAAGGTACAGCGTACAGATCAGATACACTTCCACGACCAGTTGGTAAGTCTTGAAAAGAAGGTATACGTGTTGCTCAACAAACCTAAGGATTATGTGACAACATCTGACGATCCACAGGCTCGTAAGACTGTGATGGACCTCGTGAAGAATTGTTGCCGCGAACGTATCTATCCTGTTGGACGACTCGACCGCAACACCACAGGTGTGCTCCTCTTCACCAACGATGGTGAATTGGCTTCTAAACTGACACATCCTAAGTTCTTCAAGAAGAAAATCTATCATGTTTATCTTGACAAGAACTGCGCAGCAGCTGACTTGCAGAAGATAGCAGAGGGTATAGAGCTTGAAGACGGACCGATCCATGCAGATGCCATTAGCTATGCAAGCGATACAGATCGCAAGCAGGTGGGTATCGAAATTCACTCTGGTAAGAACCGTATTGTACGTCGTATCTTCGAAGCACTTGGATATCGTGTCATCAAACTCGACCGTGTTGTCTTTGCAGGTTTGACAAAGAAAGGACTCAAACGTGGTGACTGGCGCTTCCTCACTGAGCAGGAAGTTGCAATGCTCCACATGAATACACAAGACTAATAAATAGGATTATGAAACGAACAAAAATAGTTGACCTGCTGAAGCGTGAAGACTATGGTTCACAGGTCTGTGTGAAAGGGTGGGTGAGAACCAAACGTGGTAGTAAGGCAGTAAACTTCATTGCGCTGAACGATGGTTCTACCATCAACAATGTGCAGGTAGTAGCTGATGTTGAGAAGTTCGATCCAGAGATGATGAAACTCATCACTACTGGTGCCTGCCTCAGTGTGGAAGGTCAGATGGTACAGAGCATTGGTTCTGGTCAGGCTGTAGAAATACAAGCAACAGATATCCAAGTGCTCGGAGAGTGTCCTGCTGACTATCCAATGCAGAAGAAAGGACAGAGTTTCGAGTATATGCGTCAACATGCTCACATGCGTTTGCGCACCAATACCTTCGGAGCAGTGATGCGTATCCGTCACAACATGGCGATGGCCATTCATACCTATTTCCACGAGCATGGATACTTCTATTTCCATACTCCGCTCATCACAGCCAGCGACTGCGAGGGTGCAGGTAACATGTTCCAGGTGACGACTAAGAATCTCTATGATCTGAAGAAAGATGAACAGGGTAAGATTATCTATGATGATGACTTCTTCGGACAGCAGACATCGCTCACTGTGAGCGGACAACTTGAAGGTGAACTTGGAGCTACTGCATTGGGAGCTATCTATACCTTCGGCCCAACATTCCGTGCAGAAAACTCCAACACACCACGCCACTTGGCAGAGTTTTGGATGATAGAACCTGAGGTAGCTTTCTTGGATCAGGAAGAGTTGATGGATCTTGAAGAAGACTTCATCAAGTTCTGTGTCCGCTGGGCTCTTGACAACTGCAAAGACGATCTCGCATTCCTCAATAAGATGATTGACAACGGATTGATTGAGCGCCTTGAAGGTGTACTCAAGGAGACTTTCGTTCGTCTGCCATATACCAAGGGAATCGAAATTCTGCAGGAAGCCATCAAGAACGGTCGTAAGTTTGAGTTCCCATGCAACTGGGGTGATGACCTCGCATCAGAGCACGAGCGTTACCTCGTTGAGGAACACTTTAAGAAGCCTGTTATTATGACCGACTACCCGCGTGCTTTCAAGTCGTTCTATATGAAGCAGAACGAGCAGTCAGCCGATGGTGGTTCTGTAGGTTATCAGGGAGCGATTGCACCAGGTCCAACTATGCAAGGTACAGATGTGCTGTTCCCACAGATTGGCGAGATTATTGGTGGTTCTGTTCGTGAAGCCGACTATAACAAACTGATGGGAGAAATCGAACGTCGTAAGATGGATATGACTCATCTCTGGTGGTATCTTGATACGCGTAAGTACGGCTCATGCCCGCATGCAGGTTTCGGACTTGGTTTCGAGCGTCTCATCCTCTTCGTCACCGGCATGCAGAATATCCGTGATGTCATTCCGTTCCCACGAACACCGAAGAACGCAGAGTTCTAACAACAAAAAAGAGATGCGAACCGCCTTGGTTCGCATCTTTTTTGTTGTTTGCTCCCTCCCATATTTGAGAAATACTCCCTCAACAAAGTTCAAGCTAATTATTTTGTTCTTTGTCCTAATTTTTAGGAATCCAGCCCTTGGCCTTAGCAGCTGCCACTTGCGAACTGGTCATCACGTTCTGTTCGTCTCCCTGAGAATCGATGACTTTCAATTCGCCCTCAGTGACTGTTGGCAGGCTATTCACAAACGCATCCATTTCTGCACCCTTGATTTGGTTGCCGCAGCATGACAGCGTTTCCAGCTTCGTACATTTCGATACGTCGAGTGAAGTAAGCTGATTGCCGGAGCAACCCAACGATGTCAGCGCCGTACATTTCGACACATCGAGCGAAGTCAGCTGGTTGTAGCCGCAAAGCAGTATTTCCAGTGCCGTACATTTCGACACATCGAGCGATGTCAGCTGGTTATCGTCGCAGGTCAGCGTTTCCAGCGCCGTACATTTCGACACATCGAGCGAAGTCAGCTCATTGGTGTGGCCATACAGAAGTGTCAGCGCCGTACATTTCGACATATCGAGCGAAGTAAGCTGATTGTCGGTGCACATCAATGATGTCAGTGCCGTACATCCCGACACATCAAGCGATGTCAGACAGTTGTCGTAGCACATCAACAATGTCAGTGCCGTACACCCAGACACATCGAGCAAAGTCAGCTGATTGAAGGAGCAGTTCACATCTGTCAGCGCCGTATTCTTCGACAAATCGAGCGAAGTCAGCTGGTTGTTGGCGCACATCATCAATGTCAGTTCCGTATTCTTCGACAGATCGAGCGAAGTCAGCTGATTGCCGGCGCAGTTCAGACCTGTCAGCGCCGTGAAACATTCAATGCCCTTCAAACTCTGAATGCTTTTTTCATTCAAGATGAGTTCTGTGACCCCCGCAATTTCATCGTCCGTTAGCACACCGTCCTCGCCATAGTCCTGAGTGAGCAAATAGTTTCTGAAGTTCTCATCTGGGAAATTCGTCTCGTTGATGGTCACGCCGCTCGAACACGCCGTCAGCATCGTAAGCAGAGCCGTCGAAATGAAAAGAATTGTTTTCTTCATAATCATCATTGTTAAAATGGTTAATATTGAGTGAATAAAAAAAATCATTCTATCTTCCATTTCCTTTAGGAGAGGGTTTGGGAGATACTAAGCTAGCGGAGGAATCAATAGCCTTGTATGTCAATGAGATGGTTTGCATTAAGCGTTACTTTTTCGCCTGCGAAGTTACGACATTCCCCTGAAACTACCAAACAATTCACACATTATTTATTATATATCAAAGGATTCGCCCGTTATTTTCATTCCTTGTCAGAAATAAGCGGATGGTTCTGCATTATCTCGCAGTCAGCCGGTTGGCGGATGTTCTCGTCGAGGATGATTTGCCCTATCGACTCTGCACAGATATGTCCCGTCCGGGGATTCTTCACGCTGGTGATGGGGCCGAGGATGTCGGCATGGAGGCTACTGTATTCGAAGGCGAGGTCGCAGTCTTCGCCCATGGTGCAGTCCTCCATCAGCAGTCCCTGAGCATAGCAGAGCGGCTGAGTGCCGGTGATGTGACAGCGCACAAGGCGCAGGTTGCGGCTGTGCCAACCGAGGTATTCGCCATTGATGGTGGAGTCGATGACCGTGACATTCTCGGTATTCCAAAACGCATCTTTCGTATTAAGCATGGAGTTGCGGATAACAATGTTGCGGCTGTATTGGAAAGCGTAGTTCCCATTCAGTTGGAAGTTGTCAATCTCAATTCCATCACAATGCATCATGATGTAGTCGGCATGATCCGCAGTCACATCCTTCAGCTGAATGTCTTTACAATGCCACAAGGTTTCTTGGGCGTTAGGCAACTGTACATTGACGAGGTTCAGGCGTTCCATATCGCGAAACATCTTAGGTGCCTCTACAAGTGTGTCAGTCATTTCCAGGTCATGAGAGTACCACAAGGCTGCACGTGCCCCCTCAGTAAAGTGGCAGTTACGGATGACGAAGCGGTCGTTGTGCCAGAACGGATACTTGCCCTCGAAGCGACAGTTTTCTGCTGTTATGTCGCTACACTCTTTGAGAGCCGATTCGCCAGCATGGATGGTGACGTGCTCAAGCTGTAGATCGTGCGAGGCGAACAATGGGCGTTCACCGCCGAATTCCTGGTGACATATATTCATATAATAGACCCCCTTTGTCTTTTAGACACCTCTACCCCTATATGGGGAGAGTTTCTAGACTTTTTTTATTGTTAATACTAAAACCCCCATCCTCATTATTTGCCATCAGGATTAATTCCATCAGTCACTCTCTCCATAGAGGGAGAGGGCTGGTAAGAGGGTCCGATTTTCTTAATCAATCTTATCAGCATCATAATACCGCGTACACAGAGTTCGGTAGCCATCGCAATCCAAACACCTGTCAGTCCCCAATGCGATGCTACAAGGGCTGCAAACGGAATACGGATGAGCCAGATATTGCCGAGGTTGATAATGCTTGGCATGAGCGTTTTGCCCATACCTACGAAGATGCCGTAGCAGATGATGGACGCAGCAAACAGTGGTTCGGCAAAAGCCTCAATGCGTAGGACACGGGTTGTAAGCTGTTGCACGTTTATGTCGGGCGTCATGAGAACCATAATGTTTGGCGCAGTGATGTACATGATTGTCGCCAGTATTGTGATGATGCCGACTCCGAGTGCTAGGGCGATGAAGGCAAAGCGGCGGATGAGGTCTGGCCGATTGGCTCCGATACTTTGTCCGATGAGTGTGGTCGCAGCCTCACCGATACCGTAGCAGGGCATGTAACATAGACTCTCGATGGTGATACCCATTGCGTTAGCCGCGATGGCAACTGTGCCGAGCGGAGCCACGATGACCGTCAACGTGATTTGTGCGGCACACGATATGATGCGTTCCAATCCGATAGGTGAACCAATCATCAGTGCTTTTTTCAACACACGGTTCTCTGGTAACAACTTGCCCTTGAAGTCTAAGCGCAGTTTCTTTGACTTGCGTAGCATGTGGTAGAGGAGGTAGAATGCGCCGAGATGCCAAGCGGTGAATGTGCCGAGAGCTGCACCAAGAACGCCAAGCCCTAAGCCTGGGCAGGTGAAACTGATGCCATACAAACTGATTTCGCGTGTCGGGAAAATAAAAAAGAAGTTGAATACCACATCCATAGCACAGATGATGACTGACAGGATGCTAGGCAACTTCATGTCGCCACTGCAGCGGAGCATTCCGACCAAGAGCATATAAACCATCATGAGCGGCATGGAGCAGACAAACACGAGGAAGTAGATGCCTGCGTCTTCAACGATGTCAGCATTTCCTCCCAGCCATGATGGCAACTGACGGCTGATGCTGACGCCAACAATCATAAGGAAACAGCCAAAGATAAGGGCAGCTGTAAATGCTTGTCGCAACACGTCGTTAGCCTCTTTTATTTTCTTTGCACCGAACAAGTGGGCAACCTGCACGGAAAATCCTGTCGATACAGCGCTGCAGATACCTCCCATCATCCATGTGGATGTGGCGACGAGGCCAATGGAAGCTGTGGCGTTCGCTCCAAGACTTCCCACCATTGCCGTGTCGATATAGTCCATCACGATATTGTTGAGATTCGACAAAATAGCAGGAAGACTTAGCATGAATGCCAATCGCACCTGTTCGCTAAGTCTGATATGCTCTGTTGAGTGGATCGTATGGGCTAACCGTTCCTGTGTAGTCATTCTATGGTATTTTCCTGAAAATGCACTTTATTTTGTGCAAAGATACGAAATAATTCATAATTCTTCATACATATTTCATAAATAATTACTAACTTCGCTGATGATTATAAATACTAAATGGTAAATTGTTAAATAGTAAATCTTCAAATGGTAGATATTAAAGAGCGCTTCTTGAAATACACCCAATTTGACACACAGTCGAGTGAAGAGGGTACGGGGTGTCCTAGTACACAAAAGCAATTGGTGTTTGCAGAGTATCTGAAGGATGAACTCATCCAAGAAGGATTGATGGATGTGGAAATGGATGAGCACGGCTACATCTATGCAACATTACCGGCAAATACCGATGCAGATGTACCTGTCGTAGGTTTCATTGCTCATATGGACACAAGTCCTGACTGCTCTGGTGCTGACATAAAGCCACGTATCATCAGCAACTATGACGGCAAGGATATCATACTGAGTGAAGGGATTATCAGCTCGCCTGAGAAGTTTCCAGAACTTCGAGACCATATCGGTGAGGACCTTATTGTGACGGATGGTCACACCCTGCTTGGGGCAGATGACAAAGCGGGTATTGCTGAGATTGTGCAGGCGATGGTATATTTGCAGCAGCATCCAGAAGTGAAACATGGTAAAATCCGTATAGCCTTCAATCCTGATGAGGAGATAGGTATGGGTGCTCATCTATTTGATGTGGAGAAGTTCGGTTGTGAGTTTGCTTATACCATCGATGGCAGTGAAGTGGGTGAGTTGGAGTTTGAGAATTTCAACGCTGCTTCGGCCAAGATTCATCTCAATGGTTGTTCTGTTCATCCAGGCTACGCCAAAGGAAAGATGGTGAATGCTGGTCGGATTGCAACCGAGCTGGTGCAGATGCTTCCGCAGGATGAGACACCCGAAACGACTGAGGGTTATGAGGGTTTCTTCCATCTGACAAGTATACAAGGTGGGTGCGAGAAGGCCGATGTATCGTTTATCATCCGTGACCATAACCGATTGAAGTTTGAACAGCGCAAGGAGCGTATGGAGGAAGTGGTGGCAGTCATCAATGCCAAATATGGTGAAGGGGTGGCTGTGCTTGATATGAACGACCAATACTACAATATGCGAGAGAAGGTAGAACCCATGATGTATATCATTGATATTGCTAAGCTGGCAATGGAGCAGGTTGGTGTCACACCTCGGGTTCAAGCCATTCGTGGTGGTACAGATGGTGCTCAGTTGTCGTTCATGGGGCTTCCTTGTCCGAATATCTTTGCTGGAGGAATCAATTTCCACGGACCTTATGAGTTTGTTGCTGTTCAATCGATGGAAAAGGCAATGATGACGATTGTAAATATTTGTAAGTTAGTAGGATGGAAGCAAGATTAGACAAGTGGTTGTGGGCCGCACGCATATTCAAGACCCGATCGATTGCTATCGATGCATGCAAGAATGGGCGTGTGATGATGAATGGCGTGAAGTTGAAACCCTCGCGTATGATTAAGGAAGGTGATGAGATACAGGTTAGGAAACCGCCCGTCACATATACTTTCCGTGTGCTTCAAGCCATACAGAATAGGGTAGGGGCAAAGTTGGTTCCTGAAGTGCTAGAGAATATCACGACTCCTGATCAGTATGAGTTGCTGGAGATGAACCGTATAAGCGGATTTGTGAACCGTGCACGTGGCACAGGACGTCCAACCAAGAAAGAGCGCAGAGATCTGGACGAGTTTGTCCAACCGGCATTTTACGGAGGTTTTGATTTCGACTTCGATGATGACGAAGACGAGGAATAATAAATAAAGGTGTAACCTGTTCGTTGCACCTTTATTTGTTGTTGTAATTGTTCATGGCGAATGTGATGCCTGAGAGGCAGAAAGCTTTGATCATTTCGCAAGCTACTCCTACACGCTCATCCATTTTTTCCAACTCTTCGGGTTCGAACAGTCCCAACACGAAGTCTATCTGACTACCGCGAGGGAAATCGTTTCCTACACCGAAACGGATACGTGCCCATTGTTGCGAGCAAAGAACAGATGCGATATTCTTCAACCCGTTATGTCCTCCGTCACTACCGCTAGGACGTAGACGAAGTTTGCCGAAGGGTAGGGCGAGATCATCGCAGATGACTAATAAATTCTCAGGTTGGATATTTTCTTTGTTCATCCAATAGCGCACAGCATTGCCGCTAAGGTTCATATAAGTTGATGGTTTCAAGAGCACCAGCTCTGCATTCTTTATACGCCCCATGCCGACAAACCCATAGCGTTTGTCTTCAAACGAAATGTTGGATGCCTTAGCTAAAGCATCCAACACTCTGAATCCTATGTTGTGGCGGGTGCCATCGTATTCGTCACCGATATTACCCAAACCGACAATCAAATACTTCATCGGCAGTTAATTATTCTGCTGCACCTTCTGCAGCTGCTTCAGCAGCATCAGAAGCTGAACGAGCAGCACGAGTCATACGAACGCTACATACAACAACTTCCTTAGGAGTAACGATTTCGAGGTTTTCGAACTGAAGCTCTTCAACCTTGATTGACTTACCAAGGGCAAGCTTTGTTACATCGATATCCAATGTGTCTGGGAAGTTGGTATAGAGTGCCTTCACTTTCAGTTTACGTACACTTGCAGCGAGTTTACCACCGGCCTTAACACCTTCTGCCAAACCATTCAGCTTGATAGGAATTTCCATTACTACTGGTTTTGCGTCTGTAATCTGGTAGAAGTCAACGTGAAGTGGACGGTCTGTAACGAAGTCTGTCTGGAGTGCCTTGAGAATAGCCTTTACTGGTTTACCATCGAGATTGAGGTTTACGATGTAAACATTTGGTGTGTAAAGCAACTTTGCCAACTCCTTGTTGGTAACGGTGAATGACTTAGCTACAGGAAGACCCTTTTCGTCCTTTTCAACACCATAGATAACGCATGGAACCAAGTCCTGCTTACGGATTTCGCGACTTGCCTTCTTGCCGAGGTCTGTGCGCAGAGTTCCGTTCAATGAGATTTCTTTCATTTCTTTCTTTGTTTTTTGTGTTACTATAAATTAAGTTAATGCTTAATTCGCCATCACACATAGCCTTGCGGCTTTAGAGTGTTGCCCAAAAAAGCGGTGCAAAGTTAGTAAAAAAAAATGAATCTCACGTTTATATCCTAAGGAAAAAACAGATATGCGGCTCAAACAGACTGTAAAAGTGCATTTTTGGTCATTCCATAGGTGTTATAAACAGAAAGTGCCGTCTCTTTTAGGAAAAAAAAGGCGAGCTAACTTCTCAGTCTGCTCGCTAATTTATGAAAAAGTCTTTACCTTATAGCAAAACTATATTACTTATAGCTTATCGCTTGCAAAATTATGCAATATATATTAACCTTCCAAATGTTTTTGGCTTTTTTTTAGAACAATTCGCAGTTTTTTGTACGATAAAGTCGCTTTTTTGTACTTAACTGTTCATCGTAGCAAGAAATTCCTCGTTGCTTTCTGTGCGTTCGATATGTTTCAGGATGGTGTCCATTGCTTCCAAATTGGTCATGTCAGCAATATGATTACGGATAATCCACATTCGGCGACGGGTATTCTCGTCTTGTAACAGATCATCACGTCGAGTGCTCGATGCAATGAGATTAACAGCAGGGAAGATACGTTTGTTGGCCAAAGTACGGTCGAGCTGTAATTCCATATTACCTGTACCTTTGAACTCTTCGAAAATCACTTCGTCCATCTTTGAACCCGTGTCAATCAGGGCTGTAGCGATAATGGTGAGCGAACCTCCTCCTTCAATGTTACGTGCTGCTCCGAAGAATCGTTTTGGCTTCTGCAGCGCATTAGCGTCAACACCACCTGTGAGCACCTTTCCTGATGCAGGACTTACTGTATTGTAAGCACGTGCCAATCGGGTGATAGAGTCAAGGAAGATGACTACGTCGTGTCCACATTCCACCATTCGTTTTGCTTTCTCTAATACGAGATTGGCAATTTTCACATGGTTGTCGGCTGGGGCGTCAAAGGTCGAGGCAATCACTTCTGCATTCACCGTACGAGCCATATCGGTTACTTCCTCCGGACGTTCGTCAATCAGCAGCATCATCAAGTATGCCTCTGGGTGATTGCGTGCGATGGAGTTTGCTATGTCCTTCATCAGCAATGTCTTACCTGTCTTTGGCTGTGCTACGATCAGCGCACGCTGGCCCTTTCCGATAGGTGAGAATAGGTCTACGATTCGAGACGATGGGGTGTCTCCCTTTCCGCTGCAGAGTTGGAATTTCTCTTCAGGGAACAATGGGGTGAGGTACTCAAACGGTACGCGGTCTCTTACCACAGATGGAGCACATCCGTTGATTTTCTCGATACTTACCAATGGGAAGAATTTCTCGTTATCGTGTGGTGGACGGATGGTACCTTCAACGACATCACCAGTCTTCAGACCATAATGCTGTACTTGTGAAGGGTTGACATAGATGTCGTCGGGTGAGGTCAGGTAATTGTAGTCAGAACTACGCAGGAAACCAAAATCGCCTGAGAGGTCGAGTACACCTGAAACCGACACGATGTTGTTGAAGTTATAAGGCTCCATTTCCACAGGTGGTGTGTCGTAATCGTCCTGACCGCCATCTCTGTTCCTTCCGTTCGGAATGTCCATGTCGTTCAGTTCGTACATGCCCTTTTGGTCATGGTTGTACTGTTTGAAATAATTCAGTTGAGGATGCTCTTCCTCATTTATTTCGTTTGGCACGTCCTCTACGATGATGAAGTCCACATCGTCGGCTAATGGTTCAATGTCCTGTTTCTTGCTTTGGCTCCCCTCTGCATGAGCTTCATTCGTTTCCTCAGAATTGTCCTCTTCGTTGGACTCACGGATGAAATCCATCAAAGATGTCTTCTTGCGAGTTTTTTTCTCCTCTGCTACTTCGCCCTCTGGTTGATCAAACAAGGTTGCTTCATTCTCCTTGTTTGTTTTCTCCGTATTGTTAGCTCCCGTAGCCTGTTCTTCGTCAGCCTTACTTTTCTTCGGTCTGCCACGTTTCTTTTTGGCAGGTTCTGCAAGAGCAGCCTCCTCTACAGGAGTTTCTGTAGCCTGTTCAGCTGGCTTCTCTTCTGGTGCTACTGGTGCCTCTGCCGGTTCCTCTTTCTTCGTTCTGCTACGTTTCTTCTTGACAGTTTCAGTAGGAGCCGCTTCTACGGGTGTATCTTCTACAGTAGGTGCTGGAGCCTCTTGCAGAGTCGTTTCGGTCTTCTCCAGCATCTCTTTCTCTTCTTTTGACAAGTCATTGAACAACGAGTTCGAAGGAGCAGCTACTGTGGTCTGTTTTTCTATCTTTTTAGCCTTGAGTTGGTTGGCTGAATATACATAGTCAACGGTTTTGATTCTGTTACGCTTTTTCGGCTTTTCTGTTGCTTTCTGTGCTGCCGAAACGCTTTCATGGTCGATAATGTCATACATCAACGCCTCATGGTCTTTCTTCGCAGAACTGATACCATACTCATCTGCAATAGCCTGCAATTCTTCCAGACTCTTGTTCTGTAATTCTGATTTACTATACATTTGTGTTTTTAGTTTTATTGTTTATAGTCTAGAGTCTAGCGTCTAGAGGCTCCTTGGCTCTTGGCCCTTGACTCTTGACCCTCGGCCCTCGCCGAGGAAATGACATAAAAAACTTGATAATAGGAATTGATTTTTGGTTTACCTTCCAAAATCGGTTGCAAAAGTACGATAAATTAATCTATTACCCAAATTTTTTTCCCTTTTTTTAATGAATTACTCCGTTTTTCAGTGTTATCATCATGCTTTTCACGATTATTTCATTATCTTTGCACAAAATAGTCAATCAAATGGTCATCCGTACAGCCGAATTCAAGACGAGTAGCCCTCGGGCCGACATGTGTCCCAACACCGATTTGCCGGAATATGCGTTTATCGGTAGGTCCAATGTTGGTAAGTCCAGCCTTATCAACATGCTCACTGGTAAGAGCAAACTGGCTATGACATCCAGCACTCCTGGAAAGACCATGCTCATCAACCACTTCCTGATTAACGGCAGTTGGTATCTCGTTGACCTCCCTGGTTACGGATTCGCACAGCGTGGAAAACGTGAGATGGACAAGCTTTGGAATCTCATCTCACATTATGTCCTTGATCGTCAGCAGCTCACCTGTCTCTGTGTACTCATCGACATCCGTCACGAACCTCAGCGGAAAGATCTTGACTTTCTTGAATTCCTTGGAGAAAACGGCGTACCTTTCATCATCGTCTTCACCAAAGCTGACAAGATACCGAAGAGCCGTCAGCAAATCAATGTTGACAACTACATGGCCATTTTGTCCGAACAGTGGGAAGAACTACCACCTTATTATATTACGAGCGCGCAAAGCCGACAAGGTCGCGAGGAACTGCTCGACTATATCGACCAAATCAATAAATCGCTAAAGTAACATCTCTTTTTTTCTTTGGTAGCGATCTTATTTTTCTTTCAAAAATAAAATTGTGAGACAATTTATCCGTCATTTTGTCGGATTTTCAAGATTTTTTTTTGAAAAAATGTTGTCGTTCTTTCTTTTTTCGTATCTTTGCAACGAATTATCACATTTTATTAACTATATCATTAACAAGTATGAAAAATTTTTACATGACTTCTTTGTTGCTCATGTCAATGTTGGCAACATCTTTGACTGTTGGTGCTCAAGAGCGTCCGGCAGCTCCTGGTGGCGATGAACTCACTGCAGGAAAAACCTACACCTTCTTCAGCTACAGTAAATTGGCTGGGCAGATGATTCGTACGAGCTGGGATGGGGCAGTCTATTCCCCTGGTGCTGGTACTTCTGCTTTCACCGTTCAGTTGACCGCTCAAAAGAACGACGATGAGACTTGGTCGTTCTACTATGATGACGAGAATGGCGATGAACCTGTTCGTTACTACATGAATATTCCTTCAGGTTCAGGTAACGTAAATGTGAATGCTACTGAGCAGTGCGATTGGGAAATCACCCCTGGACACTACGACGGCTTCTACTTTGTGAAACCTGGTAATGGTAACAACAGCAGTACATTGGGTTACAACATGCACATGAACGCAGGTAACGAATACGTTGTGGCTTCGTATTATGGCAATAGTTGGTATCCTGATTTCCAAGGCGGTGTGCTGCAGGACGAGTATGGTGACAACGTGTATATCTCAGACGACCCAGATGAGAACCGTGTTGTGATGGCCGACTCCAGCTCATGTAACTGGGCATTCGTTGAGGTTGACAACGTGCCAGCTTTCTTGGAGAAGGCAGAGGTGTTTGCTTTCATTAATAACTACTACACGAACTATCTGGACGGCGGATTTGGAGACGATGGGTTTGTGCTGTCCTACAACGCTGCATTGTCCATCTATAATGGGGGTGATGTCGATGCTGAGGGAATCGAGGCATTGAAAGATATCCTCAACAGCAAGGTAGCACTCTTCAATGCTTTGCTTGAAATTGAGACCGATGACGAAGTGCAGGACGTACTCGCACAGGAAATCGCTGCGGCTTACCAGGTACTCGACAACGAATATCTTGCTGACGTTGTTACCGCAGCTACAGAGAGACTGAAGAAAGCTGTGGCAGACTTCAAGGCATCTGTCGGCGATGTGACAGCAATGGGTCAGAACATGTCATTCGAAGACTTGACAGCTCAAGGCGGATCAACAACTACTGGCGTTCAGGGCGCTCCAACGGGTTGGAACGTCTATATCAACGGCAAACAGGCTGTGACTGCTGATGAAGTTCGTAGCGCAGGTTTCAATGCATGGCACGGTCAGAACGCCGACGGTACCGGTGCTAAGGATGGCGAATACATTTTCGGTATCTGGAACAGCAACATTCCTGAGTACGAAATCAGCCAGACAATCGAAGGCCTCGAGAATGGTACTTACACCATCACGGCAGCTTTGATGGTCGGTGCAAACGGAAGCGGTTCACGCTGTACAACCCAGCGTATCTTTGGTAACTTCAACTCAACTTACTATGGCAATTTCAACATGTACAATCCTGACGAACTCGATATTACGGAGGTTTATGGTTTCCAAGACAACGAAGAGATTCAGACCGATACAGAGTTGATGCCTATGGAGGTGAAGGCATATGTCTTCGATGGTACCCTGACGTTCGGTGTTCGTACCAACAACAACTACGCAGCATATTACCGTACTGAAGCTAACAGTGCTGGTGGCGACGGATGGTTCAAGGTCGACAACTTCCGCATCCATAAGGAAGGCTATAACGTGGAGGATGCAATTGCCATTCTCGATTTCTTCCGTAACAACCTCGCCGAAATTGCAAGTGACAATGAAGTGAAGATGTACGCAAGTGTTCGCGAAAAAGTAGAGAATCTGCTTGTCGCTGCTAATGCAATTACCTCTGCTGATGCAGCTGCAACCATCGACAACATGATTGTAACTCTGCACGCACAGGCAGGCGAAATGGGCCAAGCAACTGAGGCTTACCAGCGTTTGGAAGATGCAATCTATAATGCATACGATAACCTCGAACGCTATGAGGCAAAGGCAGGCGCAGCTGTGTATGCAGATGTCATCATGGTAGTTGAAGACCTCTGGCAGAACGAGGAATACGAGAACGAAGATCAGATCAATGCAGCTATCCAGCAGTTGGCAGATGCACTGCAGGCATGTAAGGAGAGTGACACCATCGAGGCAGGTTCCGACCTTACAGAATATCTCCAGAATCCAAGCTTTGAGGATTGGCAGTCAACACAGAGTAGCGACAACTCAGGTTCTACCGAGGCAGTGCCAAATGGTTGGAATCTCATCATCAACGGTATCGAGGTACAGACAGCCGACGATATCCGTGCAGCAGGCTTCAGCAACTGGTGCGCTATCAACCGTGGTGACGGAATCGACGTAACATTCGAGGACGTTCAATATACACACCAATATACAGATGGAGAGCATCTGTGGGGTATGTGGGCAGATAATATTCCAGACGTAGAACTCTATCAGGAACTCAGTCTTCCAGCAGGTATCTACACCTTGACAGCAGATGTAGTGGTACAGCACGACTGGGGAGGCATGAACATCACCACACAGCGATTGTTTGCTAATGATGCAGTACAGATGTGGGGCCGTGACTACGATTACGGAGAGAACTTCACACAAGATATGCTGGATGCGCAGGTATTGGAGCAGTACAATACCAATGAGGATATCACATACTTCTCGTATGCAGGCTATGACAACGACGTATCCTATGACTATACCTCGATTGCACGACCAATGTCAATCAACTTCCGAGTAGGAGAGGACGGAAAGGCAAAGATAGGATTCCGTACGAATAATGTTGATGCAACAGGTACAGCCCATCCACATGCATGTGCAGGATGGTTCAAACTCGATAACTTCCGTCTCAGCTGTCTGTCAATCGGATTGGTTGATTCACCAGAGTTGCCCGAAGGCATTGCGGAACTCGCCAACGAGAATACCGATGCAGCTATCTACGACCTAGCAGGTCGCAAGGTGAACAAACTTGTCAAGGGTATCTATATCCAAGGCGGAAAGAAGTTAATGGTGAAGTAATAGAGTTACATCTAACAAAGAAAAGGGCAGGATATCATGAATCCTGCCTTTTTTTGCGTCAATTTGGTCACATACTCTAAGATAAATTAACCAGCCTGTAAAAAAACAGGTAAGAATACTGTCCCCACGCTCCATGGCTTATATCTCAAATTAATTTAGGAGAAAAAAGTAGAAAAGTCCAAAATAATTTGGAATTGAAGGATTTATTTTGTATCTTTGCATTGCAATTCAGCATCATAGATTTATGCAACTCAATAAAATGCTGACATTGCTGACATGCCGACATTAAAATTACAAACTATATATAAAAAATAAAAAAAA
>CADBSN010000211.1 GCA_902797255.1 uncultured Bacteroidales bacterium
ATCGGCTTCTTAGCCTTGATGTTCATCACCTGATGCCATATCTGCTCTGATGCATAAGCGCTACCACCAGGAGAGTTGACACGCAGTACGACTGCTTTCACATTGTCATCGTTTGCAAGTTCAAGCAAATCTTCTGTCACCTTGCTGCCGACAATCAGCTCATCGCCGAACGAGAATGAATTGGTTGATTCTTCTTGAACAATCTCACCCGATGCATAATAAACTGCTACGATGTCGCCACTCATGCTCTTCGGTGTGTTGTTGGCATTCTTAGCCACTGTGCTCACCTTAGCTTCGTTATACTTACCATCCTTATTATCATCACTCTTGATCAGGTTAGAAATCACATCGTCAATCTGGTCAGCAAATACCAGCTTATCAACCAACTTGTTCTTTTTATATTCCTTAGTAGCCTTGAACACGATACCGTCATTGATCATGGCTTCAAGATCATCCTTCTTAATCTTACGTGACTTGCAGATATCATCAAGCATCTCACCCCAGATTTCGTTCTCGAATACCGTAATCTGCTCACGATTGGCATCGCTCATATCATCGAGCATATATGGTTCAACAGCAGACTTATAAGTACCTACCTTGAACACCTGCATCTTCAAGCCGACCTTCTCCATCAGACCTTTATAGTACATTACCTGAGAAGCCATACCTACGAGTTCTACCATGCCCTCTGGGTTGATCAGCAATGAGTCGGCAGTACTACAGAGATAATATGCACCCTGTCCGTAGTTGTCAGCATACGAAATGATAAACTTTCCAGAAGTTTTGAAATCAACAAGTGCGTCACGCAATTCCTGAAGCAAAGCTGGATTTCCTCCGCTGAAGTTACCTACTTTCAGATAGATACCCTTTATCTTGTCGTTTTCCTTTGCACTCTTGATAGCAGTCATAAGGTCGTTCAAACCAAGACTTTCGTTTCCATCACCCATCAGTTCAGCAAAAGGGTTATCGATTGAGCGTTCATCCAACACACCGTCGAGGTCTACCACCATCACGGAGTTGTTGTCGATTGGCTCAGTAGTAGACGACATTGATGCCAAACCACTCAATGTCAACAGAGAGAAGATGCCCATAATCAGGCCTAAGAGAAGAATGCCAACGATTGTGGCCAATGTGTACTTTAAAAATTCTTTCATTGTTTCGTTATTTTAATGATTTATAATATTCACACGCTGCGAGGAGCCATGCGCCTGTTCCAAATGGATGTTGGGAAGAAGCATCGGCTATACGGGTTGGATCGGGTTTCTCGCCTATTGGCTGTACATATCCTATTCCGCCATCTGGTTGAAGAGCAATTGTTGTGAGGTATTTCCACGCTTTGTCAATCACCGGTTTAAACTCTTTTGCGTTCAACAATCCGTTGTTCACTCCCCACAGCATTCCGTAAGTAAAGAATGCCGTTCCGCTGGTTTCATAACCTGGTGCATCTGCCTCACACAGCATAGAGCGTGTCCAATAACCCTCTGGCTGCTGACATGCTGCGACCGCTTTCGCCAGTTGTTGGAATCGTTGCACGTAGAACGCTCTGTATTTACTGTCCTTCGGAAGATCTTGCAGTACTTTTGCCAATCCGGCCAGCACCCATCCGTCACCTCGAGCCCAGAAACTCTTTCCTCCGTCACATGCAGTCTTGACCTTAGGCCACACATACTTGCCATCTCTGTAATACAAATGCTGGTCCTTATCCCAGAGCAAGTCGTCCGTCCACTTGAAACACTCATACTGCTTGTCCAATAACCGTTCGTTGTGGGTCACGGTATAGAGTTTCGTGAATATCGGCAAACCCATATACAGTGCATCCGACCACCACCAATAATCAGCCTTGTCCGATTTTGCCTGATACATCATCACTTCGAGCGTTCGCTCTAGCCTTTCAGCCCGATGTTCCAACTTATACAAGTCGATATACACCTGAAAGCAAATCTGCCAATCGGCAAAGAGTACATGGTTCATATCCTCACCATAGGTTGCATATTCCCATTTCGATTTATCGGTCTGAGTAGCTCCTTTCCAGTGATTATATTTCGCCCACGCCAAGGCATAATCCAGATACTCTTTCTTCCCTGTCAACTCATACACGGCCTGATTGCCCGTGAAATAGGCTGCGTTGTCCCAGAATCCGCGGCATTGAGCTGTACGAGTTGCCTGCCAATGATCGTTCACCCGTTCAATCATCTCCATCACTTCGACCTTGGTTTGACCATATGACGCACACACTGCAGAAAAAACTACAGCAAATAGAATATTTTTTTTCATCATCTTATGTTTCATTTTTTTGTAACACATCGTATTTTAAGGTTTCTTCAATAAAATTAGTTACGCATGCGCGTAATTACACCTGCAAAGATATAATCTTTCTTCGTAACCACCAAATATATTTGAAAGAAAGTGCATTCTTTGCGCTCCCTAAGGGAAAAATCTGCAGCCCCTAGGGGTAACAAAAACTATCTATTTATCCTATTACCCCCTAGCCGTTGCAGTCAAAGACTATTTCAGTTTAATTATTTGTTGATGAACTCCACTTCTTATTTTCCTAGATATTCCTCGACCGCCTTCATGATGTCGGGACCGCGCAGCCAGCGGCGCAGGATGGTGCCATCGGGACCAAAGAGAATGATATGGGGTATAGATGTAATTCCATAAACGTCGGAAGCCTCACCCTGATTGTTCATAATCTGTGGATATGGGATGTTGAGCTGCTTGATGGATGCCTTGGTGTCTTCGGGCTTGTCATTGGTTGCGATACCGATCGCCACGAAGTTACGGTCTTTGTAGCGGTTCCATACCTCAATGATATTAGGGATTTCCTTCTTGCATGGGCCACACCATGATGCCCAAAAGTCGATAAGCACGTATTTGCCTTTACCGACATAATCCGACAGGCGTTGAATCTTGCCTTCGTATGGCACTTCGAAGTCCTTGAACATCATACCTTCCTCGGTCTTAGCGGTCAACTCGTAGTAGTCGCGCTTACGCTTCAGGTCTGGTATTTTCTTGATTTGGTCGCTGCCGCGATCGTATAGGTCCTTGAACGTAAACTTCTCAATATAATAGTTGAAGAAATAGAATGTGCGGGTGCCAAGTGCATCCTGAAGGTGTCTCTTTACCACAGGTATTACTTTTTCTGCATATTTCCTATCTTTCTCTTCTTCGCTTATTTCACCATTGGCAAATTGTTTATCAAATACAGCCACTTCTCTGGTAAGGGCAGTCAGTGAGTCGTTCATTGGTGTACCTGAAGCATAGAAATTGTTGTTGCCAAACAACTTAATATCGCCTGGTTCGAGAATAAACTGTCCCATGAAATCGCCACCATCTGTGTGGACTTCTGCAAACAAAGGTTTCGCAATGCGGCCTTTGAAAGTGAAACTGCCGTTGACCACAGCTGCTGAGTCGATACGGGCATTTTCACCCACCTCGACAATATATACCTTCTTGGCATTGTTATAGTCCTTACCTGTTACTTTGTAGTCGCCTTGAGCCAGCATTGCAACACAGCCCATCAGCGATAAGATAATTGTTAGTAATCTATTCATAGTTATTTGTCTTTGTAGAGTAAAAGAGGTTCATTTGCACCACAAAAATACATCATTTATTTGTATCTACCAAACAAATCGGGGGAATTTCCCCTCAATCTTTAGGAAAAAGGGTGCAGAAGAATAGGTATTTTCATTTTCTCATCTCGCCGAAACACTCTACCTTTGCACCGCGAACCAGAACATAGGAGTCTGTTCGAGAACCAAATGTTGAACCAATTAAAACGTGAAGATTATGAAGACAATGAACAAAGTGATCGCATTCATCATCATGATGGCCATCACAATCACGATGCCAGCAATGGCAGGTAACGGCAAGAAGCATCATAACGACAAACGCGACAAAGTCGTTGTAGTGAATACAGGCAGAAGGGATGTTCACGCTCCAAAGGTAGACGTGAGGAAACCACACTTCGATGCGCACAAGGCTCCTGTTTATCGTCCAGACGTGAAGACCTGCATTATCAAGTTAGGTCGTCATGACTCTCACAAAAAGGCAGTAGCTAAGGCAGAGCACATCAAAGGCGTAATGGACACAAAGTGGAATCCACGCACTCGTGCGATGATTGTCCGCTACGATGCCAACGTAACGTCCGCTCGTCACATCCTGCGCGTCATCTAATAACAATTTACACTACGCCATATATATTCCAAGAAGCCCCGGCTTGCACCAGCAGGTCGGGACTCTTTTTTGCCACATTATACTTCAAGAGCTTTAACCTTTAGTTCTCCCTTCTCATCTCTCCCTATGACATTCCACATTTCAAGATTAAAGGCCTTGTAGAGAGTTGAAAAATGCAAGTCAATCATCATGGCCAAAGTGTTACAGTTACAGTTGTGACAATTAAAAATCGAGGTCACAACACGCCTTACAATACTTTATAACTAATTGATATATAGATAGTTATATATAATATAGAGAGAATTGACACCCCTCAAAAACGAACTGTCACAACTGTAACTGTCACACCCTACAATCAATTATTCATCTAAAAAGCTGTAAGACAAAGAATTACAAAATCAGCAAAGCGTCTTGTCTAAGAAGCCAACGCTCGAAAAAGGGGCAGAATGTATCAAAATCCTGCTCTATTAGGCTATAAAATACGAGCATAAACGCTCATTTTGATGCTTTTCCCTGTACTTTGCGAACATATCAGTCGTTCTGAATTTTAGTACTCCGACCTCAGTTTGGAGGCTTGATGTGGCATAATGACCAATCTGGTTGCAGAAAGTGAGGGTAATAAGGGCAAAATGTCACACTTTGTTGAAACTTTTTGGCATGAAAAGCCGATATCTGTAACCCATCTTTTCCGAACATTTATTTTGCAGAAAGCAAGGGAAAAATTTGCAGCCCTTAGGAATAACAAAATTTCCCCTAAAGGGAACAAAATCAGAGTCCTCTTGATGTCAAGGGTTGAGAGCCAAGGGTCAATGGTCAATCTTCAAGGAGGGCTAGGTTTTCACTTGTAAAAAGTATAGGAAAAGAGGGTAAATTGATATAGGAAAAAGGGTGCTTTTACTTAAGATAATGTGTACCTTTTACTTAAGGTAAGGTGTAAGGAAAAGTAGCAAAAAGGTTATTGGTTATCGGTTATCGATTCGAAAAACGAAAAACTTTAAACTTGAAACATTTAACTTTAAACTTTATTTTGTACCTTTGCACTCTAGACAGCGTGAAACGAATATGAAGTTACTGACAGACGAAGAGTTGAGGCAAGCCCTTGACAAAGACATATTTCATTTGATTTCTGAGACGGCTGACGAACTCGGACTGGAATGTTATGTGATTGGTGGATATGTGCGTGATTTGTTTTTGGAAAGACCAAGCAATGATATAGATGTGGTTGTGATAAAATCCTCCCCCTCTATGGGGAGGGTGACTGATAATAAAAACCCGAACGAAGGACAAAGGGGGTCTGGAGAGTCTGTTGGCATTCTAATGGCTTCTGCGGTGAAACGGAAGCTGGGGAAAGGTGCTCATTTGTCGGTATTCAAGAACTTTGGTACAGCGCAGATAAAGGTGAAAGGTCAAGGGGTTCAAGAGGTTCTTGAGATTGAGTTCGTTGGAGCAAGGAAGGAAAGCTACAGCCACGACTCGAGAAAGCCTGTGGTGGAGAACGGTACGATTGAGGACGATCAGAACCGCAGGGACTTCACCATCAACGCAATGGCGCTATGTCTGAACGGAAATCGGTTTGGTGAGTTGGTAGATCCTTTCGACGGGCTGTACGACCTGGAGGATGGCATCATCGCTACCCCACTCGACCCTGACATCACCTTCAGCGACGACCCACTGAGGATGATGCGCTGCATCCGATTTGCCACACAACTGAACTTTTACATCGAAGACGAGACGTTCGAAGCCCTCGAGCGCAACAAGGAACGCATTAAAATCATATCAGGCGAGCGAATTGCTGAGGAACTGAACAAAATCATCCTATCGCCGACTCCATCGAAAGGGTTCATCGACCTTGAACGCTGTGGACTGCTTGAGATTATCTTCCCTGAGCTGTATGCACTAGAAGGGGTTGAGACACGTAATGGACGTGCCCACAAGGATAATTTCTACCACACATTGGAGGTCTTGGATAATGTGTCAAAGGCTACAGATTCCCCCGATTCTTTATGGCTCCGCTGGGCTGCTCTGCTTCACGATATCGGTAAACCCAAGAGCAAAAAGTGGGATAATGTACAAGGATGGACTTTCCACAACCATAACTATATCGGCGAAAAAATGGTGCCACAGATATTCCGCAGGATGAAATTGCCGATGAACGAGAAGATGAAATATGTGGAGAAACTTGTGGGGCTGCACATGCGTCCTATAGCGATTGCTGACGACGAAGTGACTGATTCTGCCGTGCGTCGACTGCTGTTCGAAGCTGGCGACGATATCGATGACCTGATGTTGCTTTGTAATGCAGATATCACCTCGAAGAACGAAATGCGCAAGCAGCAATTCCGCCAAAACTTTGCACTCGTGAAGGAGAAGTTGGTTGCCATCGAAGAGAAAGACCGCATCCGCAACATGAAGTTCGCAGTCGACGGTGAGGAAATCATGCAGATGTTCAACTTACCACCAAGCCGCGAGGTCGGAATTCTAAAGAATGCGATGAAAGAAGCCATCCTGGACGGTATTATACCTAATGAACATGATGCGTGCGTGGAGTTCCTGAAGAGGACCCACCCCTCACCCTCCCTAGAGGGAGGGCGTGGTCACCACGAAAACGAGAACAAACCAACAATAGTAACTACTCCCCTCACTTACAGGGAGGGGTAAGGGGGTGGGTCTATGCTAATCGCTCTACTGATATATTTCACCCTCCTGCTACTTGTATCTCGCCTGACAGGGAAAGGTGGTAACGATGCTTTCTTTCGTGGGGAACGCAAATCACCTTGGCCGCTTGTCGCATTCGGCATGATTGGAGCATCCATCAGCGGACTGACCTTCATCGGTGTGCCCGGATGGGTGATGACGACCAACATGACCTACCTACAAATGTGTCTGGGCTTTATTGTGGGATATATCATCGTGGCGTTTGTGTTGCTTCCACTCTACTACAAATACAACCTTACCTCCATCTATACCTACTTAAGCCACCGATTCGGAAGAACCAGTTACAAAACAGGATCCTCGTTCTTCATCATCTCCAAACTTCTGGGTGCAGCTGCGAAATTCTACGTGGTGGTGCAGATTCTGCAAACCTGCATAGCCGACCAATATGGTATTCCCTATACCGTCACAGCTATCATCACGCTGTTGTTTATATGGATATACACGAAACGAAGCGGTATCCGCACATTAGTATGGACAGATGCATTGCAAACCCTCATCCTGATTACCGCACTTTGCATCATCTTAGTGAAGGTCTGCTCGATGCTTGACTTGTCAGTCACAGAAGCTGTCTCAGCTGTATGGGACGATCCCCATGCACAGATCTTTGAATTCAGCGACTGGGCTTCGAAGCAATACTTCTGGAAGCAATTCCTGAGCGGCATCTTTGTGGTGATTGTGATGACGGGATTGGATCAGGACATGATGCAGAAGAACCTGACCTGCAAAAGCCTGAAAGACGCACAAAAAGATATGTGTACCTATGGTGTGATGTTCGTACCTATCAACCTATTGTTCCTCGCCTTAGGCGTACTCCTGCTGATGCTTTATGGGCAGTTGGGAATGGAGGTTCCAGCCAAAGGAGACGCTTTGCTGGCAGATATCGTGATGTCAGGCACATTAGGACAGGTGGCCATGATTTGTTTTGGAATCGGCATCGTAGCAAGTGCATTTTCAAGCGCAGACTCTTCGATGACCGCCCTCACTACAGCCTATTGTGTGGACATTCTGCAGCAAGAAAAGGATGAGAAAACTAGAAAACGTGTACACCTTTTTATGATGATTGCCTTCCTGCTATGCACCTTAGCCTTTAATGCAATAGGTAGCGGAAGCGTGATGGACCTCATCTATACCCTTGTAAGCTATACCTACGGACCACTTCTGGGATTGTTCGCATTTGGCATGATAACCAAATGGCAGGTGAAAGACAAATGGGTGCCTTACATCGCAATTGCTTCACCGATTATCTGCTACATCATCGATTACGCCACCTTGCAACTGACGGGCTATAAGTTTGGCTACGAAATGCTGATGTTTAACGGATTACTGACGTTTGCAGGCCTTTGGGCAATTCGATGCGGAAAGTAGTACCCTTCCCCACCTCAGAAGACTTGACGAATATCTTGCCCTTGTGATATTCCTCAACGATACGTTTTGCTAACGAAAGACCCAATCCCCAGCCACGAGCCTTCGTGGTGAATCCGGGCTTGAAGACCGACTTGAAATGACTCTTTGGCATACCCTTACCTGTATCCACAACCTCAAGCACAATCATATCGCCCCAATCCTGCAGATAGAGGTCAATACGTCCTGTTCCGTTCATCGCATCAACCGCATTCTTACAGAGATTTTCCAGCACCCACTCAAAGAGTGAAGCCACCATTTTTGCCTCAACACGTTGCTCTGGGAAATGTGTCTGAATGGTCACCTTGTTGGATGTTCGGCGAGCCATATATTCAACCACTCGGCTGATGACACTCTTGACATCCACCTCCTTGGGTTCAGGAATGGAACCTATCTTAGAGAAGCGCTCTGCAATACGCTCCAAGCGTCGCACATCTTTCTCCATCTCTGGCAACATTTCATCCTCTGGATAGGTTTCGCGAAGCACCTCAGTCCAAGCCGTCAAAGACGAGATAGGCGTACCTAGCTGATGAGCTGTCTCTTTCGAGAGTCCCACCCATACCTTGTTCTGTTCCGCTTTCATCGATGAGAACAAAGCAAAGAGTGCCACCAAGACAAAGATGACCACAACTCCTAATTGAATAAACGGATAAACCGCCAGACGCTTCAGCATGAGTGATTCATCATAGCAGATTTCGATGTATTCGTCATCTTCATCAAGGTCGATGCGGATGGTCTGACCGGCTTGCTTCATCCCTGTCGCCATCAACTTGATTTCTGAAATCGAATCCTCATCAGCCTTGAAGGCCTTACCAAGATTGCGTGAAGTCTGCACCTCACCATCTCTATCGAGTACCACCACGGGGATGGTGTTGTTACCATTCAGCACCTTCAGCACCAGATTGATGTCCGTATTCTCGTCAGCTTGGTTCAATGAACGCATCGCCTCAGCCCAGACCTCCATCTTGTTCAGTTCCTCCTTCTTCAAGTCATCAATCAAGTACTTAGAAGTCAACAATGAAGCGATGGCAATAATGATTGCCACGATAATCAACAAAAGCTTTACATTCTTTATGCGTTCAAACCACTTCATGTTCACTAAAACGTATAACGAGCTGATTTATTGCCCAATAATCCCTTCTTTTCGTCCTTCACACAGCGCAAAGATACGAAAAAAGTGAAGAGCGAAAAGTGAAAAACGGGGAAAAATGCTCAACACTAACCGCTAAATCCCAAACTTTTCGTATTTTTGCAACATAAAAGCGCAAGTAAGTCAATGAAAAAACGATTGAACATCATTCTGATAGCATTCATTTGCGTCCTTGCTATCATCGGCATCTGCTGGATCGTCAACAAGAAAAGTGAGGAGTATCAACCCACACCTGCCACCATCTTATCGACCATTCAGCAAGAAGCAGATTTAGTGGTGACGGAAGTGACCATTCGGAAGATTGCTTACTATGACAGCAGCCGGCATGAACATTTTTCCATCACAAATCCATCAACTTGGAAATATGGTGACCGGAAATGTATTGTGCCAGTGGAGGTCAAGATAAAATACGGTTATGATTTGCGCGAATTGACACTTGAAAACGTGAAAGTGAACGACAGCCTTCGCATCCTCGAAGTCACTCTCCCCCAACCCAAGGTGATTGACGCTGGTTACGAAGCATCTGTTGACGATGATAAAGTGGTGTGTATTTCCACAGGTTTGCGTGACAAAGTGGGACATGAAACCATCGAGAATATACGCACCCAAGCCTACGAAGCTGTGATGAAAGAGGATTTTCAAGAGCTGGTAGGTCATGATATCAGGAACAATGCCCAGACACTTCTCAACTCCCTTGCAATCAGTTTAGGACTAAACGGGTGTCACATAAAAGATTAGGAACATGAAGGATATTCTCTCAAAACTGCTGAAAAGCACGGCATTGCTGATTCTGCTCAGCATATTGGCCGTCATCATCTTGCTCATCATCATATTGAGCAAGTGTGCCAGCAATGATGCCAATGAGATCAGCATAGAGAACACCCCCAATGCCATCATGAAATTATTACCCCAAAATGACCTCTATATAGCTACTGCGGTTATTGAAGATTTCACCACACAACAAGAGGCAGAATACCACCTTGGTTTGTTTCCTGAAAACCATTCATGTGTACAAATTCTAAGACAAAAAGTAAGCTACAAACTCGACCTCAGCAAGGTAGAATACACGCAGAAAGAGAATCATGTGATGGAGGTCAGGATGCCCGAACTGGAATATATCGCCTCAACACAATTCTCGCAGTTCATCTCAGACGATGAGACCTATTGGAAGGAAACTCTTCCATCCACCACTCCACTGAAAAAGAAGGTAGAACAGCAGATTCGCAATCAGTTTGACACAAAAGAGAATCGCCAGAAAGCAATCTTGTTTGCGAAAGAGGCCATCACCCATATCTTGACTCAGATTGGTTATCAACCCCTTTTTGTGGATACAATCACTTCAAGCGGTAAAGAAGGATAAATACACCCATTTATTCTTTTTTTCAGTTTTTTTCAGTCAATAATCTCGGTTTTCGCATTGTACTTCATAAAAAAAGTCGTAACTTTGCACCATCATTTTAACAACCATCTAAAAAAATACACAAATGAAAAAAGTATTAACATCTATCGTATTGGCACTCCTCTTTACTGCTAACATTTCAGCTCAAGAGGACGCTTGGTCAATCAACACGCGTGCTTGGTCAACCAACTATTTCACTACCCTGCTTTATGACGCAGTGGCAGTTACGACAAAGGAATTTATCTTTGATGACGAGGACGACGAAGCTTCTGTAATCGACAGAATCATTCCTACAGCCGAACTGGTATTTCCTGTCGGCATGAAGAAACATGGATTCGGAGGTCAGACTGAAATCTACGGCCCCTACCATCGTGCATTCAGCAACCCTATCAAAAACCTGGGCGACTATGCCATTGGAGTTGATGCTTCATGGAAGCCATCGTTCATCGGAGTCTATGCAGGCGCTTATTTCAAGAGTCAGGAAGTGGTATTCAAGCAGTACAATAGCATTCGCGGCTATTATATCCAGCCACGTTTAGGAGTAATCCTCGGCAAAGGCGATAGTCACTCCTTTGAAATCGGAGCATTCTATGATGCCTTAACTGGATGTGGTGGCAAAATGCCTGGAGCAAAAAAGAGCATGTTGCGTGGCGGTTTTGGTCTTGACTTTGCCTATTCATTTACGCCAATGGACAGCAAAAAACAATTACTACTTCAATTCTCAACACCGCTGCACAACTTTTTCGCAAAGGGACTTACAATAGTAGATGGCGGAAACGTATATAACGGATTCGATCGCAGAGTGGGATACATTATGCTCACAAGCAGAATCAAGTTGTAACCAACCATCATTCATAAGATTTTGGAATTAAAAGGAGGGAACTTTCACAAGGTTTCCTCTTTTTGTATTCACTTCACCACAATTTTACGAACTTTGACGACGTCGAAGAAAAAAAACACCTTGGAAATTAAAATAAATACTAATTTATTTTGTACTTCACTCGGCTTTTGAATAAAATTCTATCGTTCAACACAAAAAATACACTCTTTTTGCATTTACTTCACCGAATTTTTACTATCTTTGTACCAAATTTGCATTAGAATGAAGAGATTGAATAAATTCGTAAAGACCGTTGTTGACGGCATTCAAGAGAAAAAGGGAAGGCATATCCGTGTGGTGGACTTGTCGAAGATTGATGATACGATTTGCAATTATCTGGTGATTTGTGAGGGAAACACACCTACTCAAGTACACGCAATAGCCGAATCTGTAGGCGACATGATGCGCGAGAAGCGAGATGCACGTCCCCTGACTGTGGACGGACAGCGCAACAGCCTTTGGATTGCAATGGATTACGCAGATATCATTGTGCATGTATTCGTCCCAGAATACAGACAATTCTACGATATCGATAATCTATGGGAAGACGCTGACTTGACAGACATTCCAGATGTAGTTTAGAATTAAAGTGTTGAAAGTTTAAAGGGAAGACGAAAGTATAAAATGGCAAAAGAAACGAAACAGAATAATAATGCATCGAACAAGATGCGTAAACCCAAATTCAATCTAAGTTGGCTTTATCTGTTCCTGCTGGCAGGAATTGCTTATGTATTCCTGACAAAATCTGGTAATAGTTCTACAAAGCAACTATCCTATACCGACTTCCAAGCATGCTTGGATAGTGGCTATGTGAAAGAAATCATGGTCAACAAAGACTATCTGACTTTGAAGTTCAGTATTGATCCGAAAGGCGAAAAGTATATTTACGGTGATGTAAGCAAACAGCAGACACCACGCATTCCTGTTGTAGAGTTTGGTTCTGTACATAGTTTGGAAAACAAGATTGACTCAGCACGTGTGCATGGTAAGTTTACAGGAAAAGTTAGTTACGAACGTGATGATAACACGTTGTGGAATATCCTGATTCAGTTTGGTCCACTCATCCTGTTGGTGGTATTGTGGTTCTTTATCATGAACCGTATGGGAGGTGGAGGCATCGGTGGAGGCATCTTCAACTTCGGCAAGTCGAAAGCAAAATTGTTTGATCAGAATGCAACGACGACCAAGGTCACTTTCAAAGATGTGGCAGGTCAGACAGAAGCCAAGCGCGAGGTACATGAGATTGTGGACTTCCTGAAGAACCCTAAAAAATATACCGAATTGGGAGGTAAAATACCCAAGGGAGCGTTGTTGGTAGGTCCTCCAGGAACTGGTAAGACATTGCTCGCCAAAGCAGTAGCAGGCGAGGCAGATGTTCCGTTCTTCTCAATGTCAGGTTCTGACTTCGTTGAGATGTTCGTTGGTGTAGGAGCCAGTCGTGTACGTGACCTGTTCCAACAGGCAAAAGAGAAGTCCCCATGTATCATCTTCATCGATGAGATTGACGCCATCGGTCGTGCTCGTGGCAACAAAGCCAGCATTGGAGGAAACGACGAACGCGAAAACACCCTGAACCAGTTGCTCACAGAGATGGATGGATTCGGTACAAATAGCGGAATCATTATCCTGGCAGCAACCAACCGTGCAGATGTGTTGGACAAAGCCTTATTGCGTGCAGGTCGATTCGACCGTCAGATACATGTCGACTTGCCAGACCTCAATGAGCGTAAAGCAATCTTCAATGTCCACCTGCGTCCTATCAAGATTGACGAAACGGTAGATGTCGATATGCTGGCTCGCCAGACACCAGGATTCTCAGGTGCCGATATTGCAAATGTATGTAACGAAGCAGCATTAATTGCTGCCCGTAATAATAGTGCATGGGTCAACAAACAATGTTTCCTTGATGCTGTAGACAGAATCATCGGCGGTTTGGAGAAAAAGACCAAGGTGATGACAGCAGACGAGAAACGTGCGATTGCCCTCCATGAAGCTGGACATGCGACCATCAGTTGGTTCTGTCAGTATGCCAACCCATTGGTGAAAGTGACCATTGTACCAAGAGGACAGGCTCTGGGTGCAGCTTGGTATATGCCAGAAGAACGCCAAATCACCACGAAGGAGGAGATATTGGATGATATCTGTGCAACCCTTGGAGGACGTGCTGCAGAAGACTTGTGTATTGGAAGGATTTCTACAGGTGCGATGAACGACTTGGAGAAAGTCACCAAGCGCTCATACGGCATGATTGCCTATGCAGGTATGAGCGAATCGCTTCCAAACCTCTGCTATTACAACAATGAGGAATATTCCTTCACCAAGCCCTATAGCGATTACACCGCTAAACTGATTGACGAAGAAGTGAAGAAACTGATTGCAGAGCAATATGCACGAGCAAAACAGATTCTGATGGAACACAAGGAAGGTCACGCAGAGTTGGCACAACTGCTGATTGACAAAGAGGTCATCTATGCAGAAGATGTAGAGCGCATCTTCGGCAAACGTCCTTGGGTGTCACGCACAGAGGAAATCCTTGCAGCGAACGCAGAAGTCACACCACCAACAGGCAATGATGACACAGACCACAGTGCAGAAAATGAAGAGTTTATCCGCAAGAAAGTGGTAGAGGCGGTCGTAGAGAAAGCCAAGAAAGGCGAAATGGTAGACATGAAACCCAATGGTACCAACGACAAACCTCAAGAAGAAAAGCGAGAGCCGAAACAGTTTCACGAGTTGAAAGTCACAACCCACGAAACACCTGCCGTCGGTGAAGGTCTTGTGGCACAAGCGGTTCAGACAGATATGGAGGATACTGCATCAGAAAAGCAGCTCGATGATGCTGACGCGATGGAACCTTTCGAATTGCTCAACCCCATAGAGACAACTGAGCAAACTGCTACAGAGCAAACGGAGGACATTCATTATATCGCACCAAAACAGCCAGAGGAAACGTCGAAACAGGCAGAAAAGGAAGCACCAGAGACACCCTCTCAGTCAACTGACCACCCTGTCGACTCAAAAGAGCAGACCCTCTTTGGCTGGTAATGACTGATGGATTAGTAATTACGAAAATTAATCACAATAAGGAATGGATAGAAACTTTATCATACGCTCCATTACAGGATTAACATTTGTTGCAATTGTCATAGGATGTGTTTTGTGGCATCCTTTCAGCTTTGGTATCCTTTTTGCTTTGTTCTCAGGACTAACGACCTGGGAGTTTTGTTCGTTGATGAACAAATATCAGGGATGCCAACTGAACCGTTTCATTACACCCATTGCATCCATGTATTTATTTGGAGCCATCCTGGCGTTCAACGCAAATATCGCAGGAGCAGAGATTTTTATTCCTTATTTGATTACATTGGTGTACCTACTGATTGTCGAACTCTATTTCCCAGATAATAACGTGCTGATGAACTGGGCACTCACGATGATGTCCCAACTCTACATCGCACTACCGTTTGCCCTACTCAACACATTGGCATTCATCTCTCTAAAGGTCGGAGTGGTCTATAACCCAACGTTCGTCTTAGCTGTGTTCATCTTTATCTGGTTTGGTGACTCTGCAGCTTACGGATTCGGCACATGGTTAGGCAAGCATCGCCTGTTCCCACGTATTTCTCCGAAAAAATCATGGGAAGGATGCATCGCAGCGTTTATAATGGCAGTAGGCATATCTCAAATAATCGCTACCTATAGTCAGGATTTTTCCGAAAATGACCTCTACAACCGTCTGGCTTGGACGGGACTTGCTTTGGTGGTGATTGGTTTTGGCACATGGGGTGATTTGGTAGAGTCCCTCATCAAGCGCAAACTGAACATCAAGGACTCAGGAAAAATACTACCAGGGCACGGAGGGATGCTTGACCGTTTCGATAGTTCCCTGCTAGCCATTCCAATGGCTGTCGTATACATTTATACGATGAATGAGATATTAGGATAATGCGGAATCAATAACTAAAAACAAATACGATATGGAAGAATTAGTAAACAATGAACCTGTTATCAAATCTGAAGAAGTTGATACAGAAACAGCAGCAACAACAGAAATAATTGAGGAGCCGGTTGCAACACCAGCAGAAGAAGTTGTCGCAGTAGAGGAAACACCCACAGAATCTGCTCCACAACCGACTGAAGAACCTGCTGTTGAAGAAGCAGAAGTTGAAAATGAACTTCTTGCTGACACTGAACCTGAACAAGAAAACGAGTTCGACATACCTGCCACGAAAGAAGGCATCATCGAACGGATGAAGCAGATTGCTGAGGGCGACAAAGAAATCAGTCGTCAGGAGGTTGACTTGCTGAAGAGCCACTTCTACAGAATCGTCAAAGCAGAAGGCGAAGCAGCTTATAAGCAGTATATCGAAGAAGGTGGTGACCCAGAGGCTTACACACCTGCGATTGAACCAACAGAGCAGCTATTCAAGGAGGTATTTGGAATTGTACGTGAAAAAAGAGCAGCTCAGCACAAGGCACAGGAGCAGCAGAAAGAGGAAAACTATTTGAAGAAGTTGCGTATCATCGAGAAAATCAAGGTTATCCTAGACAATCCAGATGAAGTCAACAAGTCATATAACGAGTTCCGTGAGTTGCAAAATGAATGGAACAGCATCAAGGATGTACCCGCAGAAAAGTCTACTGAACTTTGGAAAGCTTATCAGGCAAATGTCGAGAAATTCTACGACACCCTGAAGCTGAACAATGAGTTCCGTGCTTACGACTTTAAGAAGAACCTCGAGATGAAGACTGCACTTTGTGAGGCAGCAGAGAAACTGACAGAGAGTGATGATATTCTTGGTTCATTCCGCCAGTTGCAGAACCTACATCAGCAATTCCGCGAGATCGGTCCTGTCAGCCGTGAACTTCGCGAAGAAATCTGGCACCGTTTCAAGGATGCATCAACCATCATCAACAAACGTCATCAAGAGTACTTCGAATCACGCAAGGAAGAGGAGAACCAAAACCTTGACCAGAAGACGGCTATCTGTGAGATCATCGAAGGTTACGACCTCGATGCGCTGAAGTCGTTTGCTGATTGGAACGACATGAGTGAAAAGATTATGGCGCTTCAAGCAAAATGGAAGACTATCGGTTTTGCACCTCATAAGATGAACCAAAAGATATACGATCGTTTCCGTGCTGCTTGCGATGCCTTCTTTACCCAAAAGGCAGAGTATTTCAAGGGAATACGTGAGAATATGGGTGAAAACCTCAGGAAGAAGACTGAGCTGGTAGAGAAAGCAGAAGCATTGAAGAGCAGTACTGACTGGAAGAAGACTGCCGATGAACTGATTGCACTTCAGAAAGAATGGAACGGCATAGGTCCGATTCCCAAGAAACACAGCACATTACTCTGGAACCGCTTCCGTGCCGCTTGCGATGAGTTCTTCGAGGCAAAGAAAGCAAACACATCTTCACAACATAGCGAACAGGTGGAGAACCTCAACAAGAAGAAAGCCATCGTAGCACGTCTTGCAGCGATCGTTCCAGAGGAAACTCCAGACCTCAGACAACTTCTTAAGGATGCACAGGCAGAATGGAATGAGATTGGACACGTTCCTTTCAAAGAGAAAGACAAAGTGTTCCAAGCACTTCGTGCACAGATGGATCGTCTTTACGACTTCCTGGGAGAGTCTGCTTCTAAGCGTCGTGTAGAGCATTTCAAGAATACAGTCAGCGAAGGTGGTGGAGACCGCATGAGAGACAAACTGGTTCGTCAAGCCGAAATACTGGGGCAGGAAATCAAGACATATGAGAACAACCTCGGATTCCTGAACCTGTCCAAGGGCAATAAAGGCAGTAGCCTAATTGATGAGTTGAACCATAAGGTAGATAAACTCAAAGCAGACTTGAAGGAAATCAAAGAGAAAATCAAGATTATTGACGAGAAGTAACATCGAAGACCTATCACAACCTTTCTTTATATAATAAGGTGTGATAAACGATTCGTTACTATCGGAAACAGATTGTTCAGTCAAATATGGAACATCCGGAAAACAGTGCAGAATACGAAGGACTCGTGGTCAATGCAGGCGTGGATCATCAGGAGATGGTGAACCCATATTTGAAGAGCATGCGTAAAAAACGCACGAAACTCTTCACCCCTGCTGAGTACGTAGAAGGTATCTTGAAAGGAGATGTCACCCGACTCAGTCAGGCTGTGACGCTCGTGGAAAGCACGTTACCTGATCACCAACGTATTGCTCAAGAAGTGATTGAGAAGTGTCTGCCTTTCGCAGGCAACTCCATCAGGGTAGGCATCTCTGGTGTTCCTGGAGCAGGCAAGTCCACCAGTATCGACGCTTTCGGCATCCACGTATTGGAGAACTACGGAGGAAAACTGGCTGTGCTGGCCATCGACCCTTCAAGCGAGAAGACCAAAGGAAGTATTCTAGGCGATAAGACCCGCATGGAGAAACTGGCGGTTCACCCCAAGTCGTTCATACGCCCTTCGCCCACAGCGGGTTCATTGGGTGGTGTTGCAAGAAAAACACGTGAAACCATCATCCTCTGCGAAGCAGCAGGATACGACAAGATATTCGTTGAGACAGTAGGAGTTGGTCAGAGCGAGACAGCCTGTCACTCAATGGTCGACTTCTTCCTCCTCATTCAGCTGGCAGGCACAGGCGATGAGTTGCAAGGCATCAAACGTGGTATCATGGAGATTGCCGACGGAATCGTCATCAACAAAGCAGACGGCAACAATGTCGAGAAAGCAGAATTAGCTGCCAGCCATTTCCGCAATGCGCTCCATCTGTTCCCTGTTCCCGATAGTGGTCTGATACCTGAAGTGCTCTGCTACTCAGGATTCTACGAACTGAACATCGACAAGGTCATGAAAATGGTGTTCGACTATGTGGAGAAGACCAAAGAATCGGGTTACTTTCAATATCGACGCAACGAACAGTCGAAGTACTGGATGTACGAGAGCATCAATGAACATCTTAAAAACAATTTCTTCTTCAACGAGCACATCCGCACGATGATTCCAGAGATGGAGAATCAGGTGCTGGGTGGTCAGATGACATCGTTCGTAGCAGCCAACCGACTGCTTGAAGAATACTATCAGTTAATGCATAACAAAAACGTATATGAATAAGGTAACAAAAAATATGGGGGTTCTGTGTGCTTTCCTTCTGTCTTGCACAGGAATCAATGCACAGGAAGGTAAAACAGGATACCAGTTTCTTGAGATACCAACATCGGCACATGCAGCTGCTTTAGGAGGCAACAACATCAGTATCATCGATGATGATGCATCGTTGATGTTTACCAACCCAGCTTTAGTCGTCAACACATCGGACAAGACTCTGAACCTCAACTTCACATCGTACATCTCAAGCACAAACAAACTTGGTGCTGCCTTTGTGAAACACATGGGTGAACGTGGTGTATGGGCTGCTGGTGCCCAGTTGCTGAATTACGGCAAGATGACTGAAACCGATGCCGATTTCAACACCATAGGGTCGTTCAACGCAAAGGACATCGATATCCAATTGGGTTATTCCTATCTGTTCAACGACCATCTTTCTGGAGGTGTACAAGGAAAGGTGTTGCTGTCAAACTACGGAGAATTCAGTTCTACAGCCATTGCTGTCGATCTGGGGTTGAACTACTACACACCCGATCATGGATGGTCGTTTAGCTTGGTGGCACAGAACCTTGGAGGACAGGTCGATGCGCTCTACGAGACCCACGAAAAGTTGCCGTTCAATCTGGCTTTGGGTTTCACGAAAGACTTTGAGAACGCACCTATCAGAGTTTCTGTCACCTTCGACAAACTCACCGATTGGGATATCAAGAAACCTATCCACCACCTCACTTTCGGTGCGGACATCTTCCCATCAAGCACCACATGGGTGGCTGTAGGTTTCAATCCACGCCGTTCAAAAGAGATGAAAGTGGTAGATAGCAGTCACTGGGCAGGTTTGTCATTGGGCGCAGGACTCTCAGTAAAGAAATTCAAAATCGGGCTTGCATACGGCAAATACCATGTTGCAGCCTCTTCATTAATAATCAACGCAAGTTATGCTTTCTAAGATAATTGTAGCACTCGACGGACACTCGTCATGTGGCAAAAGCACAATGGCAAAGTGGCTGGCCAAACAAGTAGGTTATATCTATGTTGACACAGGCGCCATGTATCGTGCTGTCACGCTCTTTGCGCTTCGCAACAAGTTCATCACCCCTGAAGGCATCGACGAAGCAGCCCTGAAAGCCGCTTTGAAAGATGTGACCATTAGTTTCAAGCTTGATGAAGAGACGAAACTCCCATTGACTTGTTTGAATGGGGAGGTTGTAGAACGCGAAATCCGCCTCATGGAGGTGTCGAACAACGTCAGTCCTATCGCTGCCCTACCGTTTGTACGCGAAGTTCTTACCGCCCAGCAGCAACAGATGGGTAAGGAGAAAGGTATCGTCATGGACGGAAGAGATATCGGTACAGCGGTATTCCCCAATGCCGAGTTGAAGATTTTCGTGACGGCATCTGCTGAAGTACGAGCTAAACGTCGTTATGATGAACTGATTGGTAAGGGCGAGAAAGATGTCAATTTCGAGGAAATCTTGAAGAATGTTCAGGAACGTGATTATATCGACTCCCACCGTGAAGTCAATCCGTTACGCCAAGCCGATGATGCACTCGTACTTAACAACTCCAAGATGACGAAAGACGAACAAAATCAATGGTTGTTAGACAAGTTCAATCAAGCGATAAACTCATAAGATGCTAATCGAAATCGACAACGGATCGGGCTTCTGCAATGGTGTGACGACAGCTATCCGAAAGGCAGAGGAAGAGTTGAGTGCATCCAGCACTCCGCTCTATTGTCTTGGCGACATTGTGCATAACGGTCGTGAGGTAGAGCGTCTGAAAGCGTTGGGATTGATTAGTGTGGACAAAACATCGCTGACCAAACTCCACGATACCAAGCTCTTGCTGCGTGCTCATGGTGAGCCTCCATCAACCTATCGTCAGGCCGAACGTCAGCATATCCAAATCATCGATGCCACCTGCCCTGTGGTGCTGCATATCCAGAAGCGCATCAAGGCAGATTATGATGCAGACCCAGAACATAAGAAACAGATTGTCATCTACGGGAAGAACGGACATGCGGAGGTGATTGGCCTTGTGGGACAGACTGAAGGAAATGCCATCGTTATCGAGACCCTCGAAGATGCTCAGAAACTCGATTTTTCACGCAACATACAGCTCTACTCACAAACAACAAAGTCGCTCGAAGGATTTCGCGAAATTGTGAGCTATATCCGCGAACACATGCAGGAGGGTGCCGAGTTCAATTATTTCGATACCATCTGCCGACAGGTAGCCAACCGAATGCCACGCATTCGTGAGTTTGCAGAACAACACGATGTGATTCTGTTCGTATGCGGAAAGAAAAGTTCGAACGGAAAGGTGCTGTTCTCAGAGTGCCTGCATGTCAACCCACGTTCTCACATGATTGAGGACGCATCCGAAATCGACAGTTCGTGGTTCGAAGGCGCTGAATCCGTAGGTATTTGTGGAGCCACATCGACCCCGAAGTGGCTGATGGAACAATGTCGTGATGCCATTCTGAAGAAATGATAGTTTGTATTGCCGAAAAACCCAGTGTTGCTAAGGATATAGCCAATGTGCTTGGTGCCAAAACGTCCAAGCAAGGTTATATCGAAGGTAACGGATACCAAGTCACATGGACTTATGGACATCTTTGTGAACTCAAAGAGCCAGATGAGTATAATGCCCGATGGAAACATTGGGATTTGTGGGATTTGCCCATGATTCCTCAGCGTTTTGGCATCCGGTTGAAGAACGACGAAGGAGTGAAGAAGCAGTTTGCCATCATCGAGCAACTGATGCAAAGTGCGGATGAAATCATCAACTGCGGTGATGCCGGTCAAGAAGGAGAGCTTATTCAGCGCTGGGTGATGCAGAAGGCAGGAGCAAAATGTCCTGTGAAACGTCTGTGGATCAGTTCGCTGACAGAGGAATCCATCCGTGAGGGCTTCAACTCGCTGAAGGACCAGTCCGAATATCAGTCGCTCTACGAGGCAGGTCTAAGTCGCGCAATCGGAGATTGGACTCTCGGCATGAACGCCACTCGTCTCTACACCATGAAGTACGGGCAAAACCGTCAGATTCTGTCTATCGGACGTGTCCAGACCCCTACCCTCGCACTCATTGTTCGTCGTCAGCAGGAAATCGAGAACTTCGTGCCAGAACAGTATTGGATTCTTTCGACCATCTATCGCGATACAACCTTCCAAGCCACAAAAGGCAAATTCACTACACAGGAAGAGGGCTTGGAATACCTCGAGAAGGTTCGCGGCCTACCCTTCACGGTCACCGATGTGTCAGCTAAGAAAGGAACTGAAGCGCCTCCACGCCTTTACGATCTCACATCTTTACAGGTCGACTGCAACCGTAAGTTCGGAATGTCAGCCGAACAAACCTTGCAAACCATCCAGAGTCTCTACGAGAAGAAGTTCACGACCTACCCACGTGTTGACACGACCTTCCTCAGCGATGATATCTACCCCAAATGTCCGAACATCCTCAAGGGCCTTCGTGGCTATGAGCAATTCACTCAGCCGTTAGCAGGCAAGAAACTGCCGAAGTCGAAGAAAGTGTTCGACTCATCGAAGGTGACCGACCACCATGCTATCATCCCTACGGGCGTACCTGCGCAGAACATGACCGACTTCGAGAAGCGTGTCTACGACCTTGTGGTTCGTGCGTTCATCGCTGCCTTCTACCCAGATTGTAAGTTCCTCACCACTACGGTACTGGGAACAGCAGGTGATGTGGAGTTCAAGGTGACAGGCAAGCAAATCACCGACCCAGGATGGCGTGTGATTTACCAGAAGGACAAGGAGACTACAGCTACATCCGATAACGAGCAGGCCAATGAGCAGCAAGCCGAAGAAAAGACCCTTCCTGCCTTTACCGTAGGTGAATCAGGTCCTCACGAGCCTTCGCTGATGGACAAGTGGACGACTCCTCCAAAGCCCTACACTGAAGCGACCCTGTTGCGTGCGATGGAAACAGCTGGTAAGTTTGTCGACAACGAAGAACTGCGTGATGCCTTAAAGGAGAACGGCATCGGACGCCCTTCCACCCGTGCTGCCATCATCGAGACCCTGTTCAAGCGACGCTACATCCGCAAGGAACGAAAAGCATTGGTTGCTACCCCTACGGGCGTGGAACTCATTGGACTTATCCGTGAAGAACTCTTGAAAAGCGCCGAACTGACGGGATTGTGGGAGAAGAAACTGCGTCAGATTGAACGTCATGACTACAGTGCCCAGCAGTTCATCGACGAACTCAAGCAGATGGTGACAGACATCGTGAACACCGTTCGTGCCGACACCTCGAACCGTCGCATCACCGTCATGGAGGAGGAAGTGAAGGGGAAGAAGAAAAAGGTTGCTTCATCTACATCTGCTTCAAACGTACCTGCTGGCTTCCAGCCTCGTAAGAAAAAAACTGCAACGACTCCGAAAGCCACTCAGCCATCTCCAGCGACCTCTCCAGCCAACACATCTGCTACAGACCAATGGGTAGGACTTCCCTGTCCCGTGTGCCATGAGGGCCATATCATCAAGGGCAAGACCGCTTACGGTTGTTCGCGTTGGAAAGAAGGCTGCACCTATCGCCGTCCATTCGATGAACCTCAAAACTGAAATCATCCAGATACACGAACTGAGCGTACAACTCACATGGAAAAGCAATGTACGCATGATGCGCGTGCGGGTTGTGCCTCCCAATGGCACCATCTGTGCTACAGCTCCTCGATGGACTTCACGCAAGGCCGTCATCGCTTTCCTCACCGATCGATACGAATGGATGCAGAAGGCTGTTCAGAAGGTACAGTCGCATCTACGTCCCACCCCACTCAACTATACCGAAGGCGAACAAGTGTTGCTGTTTGGCGTGCCTTACACCCTGCATATTCAAACGGTATTACCCAAGGAGAAAGCCCATGTTTCGTTGGACGGACAATCCATCACTTTGCACATCCAAACCAGTTCAACTCGTGAAAAACGTGCTGCCCTCCTACAGTCTTTCTACAAGGAACGCCTCTCGATGGCGGTATCGGTCTACATGAACGACTATCAATCCAAACTCTCCTGTGCACCTATTCCTTTCCGCATCCTACGGCGTAAGAGTGTGTGGGGCACGTTCAATGTGCGCAGTCGCTCCATCATCTTCAATTTGGCACTCGCCCAAGTGCCCTTAGAATGTGTACAATATGTTGTGTTACACGAAATGACCCATCAGTATGTACATGCTCACAATGCCGAGTTCTATCAACGCATGTCTGCCTTCATGCCCGATTGGAAGCAACGACGCTCTACACTCAAGACCATTTCGGTCGCCCCACTAGGTTAGTTGCCAATTTATCAAGTTAAAACCTCTCTCTTATCTCCCCAAGTCCTCCCAATAGAGGGGAAGTTAAGGGGGGTCCGTTTTGTTCCCCCCTAAGGGGAATTTTTGTAACCCCTAGGGGCTGCAATAATCACGCTTGATTATCACGGTAACAAAGTCTGTGCAAGTCGAGCGCAGAGAGCTTGTTCTTTGCCGAGGCGCCGCCAGACTTCGCAGTGCAATTTTTAATTGCGATGCAAATATACAACATTTACATTGCGGTCTACGAATAAATCCTTAACTTTTTTACTAAAAAATATCGTGCGCGGTCATTTGGTCATTTGGTCATTTGTCAAAATCGAAAACTGATTGTCAAAATCGCCACTATATATAAATACATATTTATATATAGTGAGCAAATGACCGAGTTCCAAAATCGAAAATGACCAAATGACCTTGACCAAATGACCACGTGATTTTGTACTAATCGTTAACCAGCATATCTGTAGAGGGGTTAGCCCTTCCTATTATTGTTGACAAGTTTCCTGAAAAGGTTGTCATTTGCTCGTAAAAAGAAGGGAATATGTTGGGTGAAATGATGGAAAAGTAGTCTCTTAGGGGGCAAGAATCATACCACTACCCTGATTCAGGGACTTGTTCTTACTACAAAAATAACGAATATGGAACCTGCATGAAAAACATCGATGAAATGGGCAAAAAGTGACGAAAGTCCGTATATAGTGACGAAATTCGGAAAAATGTAAATTATTTGTAAACTAATTTTCTTGGTGGATAACAAAAAAAGTTGTTACTTTGCAGTCGAAAAAATGCGATTAAGCCGAAAATAATACCAAGCGTGCTTGAGTTTTGTTGAGGCGGAGCATTTTGCACGAAGTGAAAATCATCATTAAAACGCGAAAAATATGGACAAAAGAATTCAAATCATCGTATTGACAGTCTTGATGAGCATGTTAAATGTTTCAAGAGTGTTTGCTCAAACGACCTATGAGTCGATGTGGGCAGAAGTAGAGAAGGTAGCAGAGAAGGATCTTCCTCGCCAAGTGGTAGAAAAGACGCAGCTGATTTACGACAAAGCACGTAAGGAAAAGAACTTTCCTCAGATGATGAAGGCATGGATTCAGATCGTAGAGACCAAAAGCACGATCGATGCCGACAGTTTCCGTCTGGCTGACATCCGTCCTGCCGACTATTCCACCCCAGCCGAGGAAGCTATCTACAATGCAATCATGGGTTCGGGCTATCTGTCTATGGGTATCAACAACTCCATCAGAAAGGATCAGGACAGTGTAGCTTACTATACCAAGATAGGTAACGAATTGCTCGCAAAGAGTATAAAAAATAAAAAGGTACTTGCGCGCCAGAAAGCTTCCGACTACCTTCCTCTGTTCACCTTAGGCGAAGACAGCCGTCTATATGGGCACGACCTGTTGAGTGTGCTGACACGCTTTGCTTCAAGAATGAGCACAGCAGACGTGAATGATCAGAAGTTTTACGAAGAAGCTCGGGATTTCTACAAGGAGGAGAACAATCGTGAGGCCTACACCTTGATGGCGCTACAGTGTCTCGATGAGGAAGAAATGACGAAAGCGAAGTACGAGAAAGCTCTGAAAGACTTACTGGAAGAGTCGAAGGGTCTTGAAGCAGAAGCCGATGTAGCATTGGAATATGCCAACTATTTGGAAGATAATTTGGAACATGCCAACTATTTGGCAAATAACACTATTTCTTCTGACGAGAACAAAGAAGCCAAACTCGCCAAGCAAGACCAACTGCTGGCATTTGTGCGGAATGCTCAGGTTCAATATAAAGATTCCAAACTGCTGAACAGATTCAAGATGATCGAGAATGACATGTTGAACGGAAACATCAGGTTCGAGGCTATTGGTGATGATGTCATCGCTAACCGCCCGTTCACCTTTAAGTTGAAATATACGAATATGGCGGGTGTGAAACTCACCATCCGTCAATACAATGGATTAGATACGAACCATCAACTGAGACGAGACGGAAAACTGATTCTGGAACGCAACTACCTCTTCACCACCAATGAGAAGACACGCACCCGTATCGAAAAGAACCTGCCCTACGAAGGCGAGTTCACGGACAAGATGACCCTTCCTGCCGACCACTATGTGGTCATCATGGAAAACGGTGATGTGAGCAATGCATTAGATTTCCGTCTCTCAACCATCCGCCTCACCGACCTGAGTCTGCCTGGCCGCAAACACATCTTCACGGTAGTCGATGCAGTTACAGGCCGACCCGTCAAGGGAGCGACCGTCTATCTCACGACTGGCAACCAAGAAGCCATATCACTCAAGTGCAATGATGACGGCGAATGCAGCTTTAGTGCTCCTGAGAGGAAATATTACAACGCATACGCTTATCTTGACTACAGCAATCGGACAGAAACAATTGGTGTCTATAGTCACGATCTCAGCGAGAAACCAGAGACCACAGGACGTCTGAACATCTTTACTGACCGTGCTATCTACCGTCCAGGACAAAAGGCGCTCGTGGGTGTGATTGCCTATCAAAGCGATGATGACCAGTCTGAAATCCTGCCGTTTGCCGACCTGTCCGTCAGTCTTGTCGATGCCAACCGTCAGACCGTTGAGACCAAGGAAATCAAGACCAATGAATGGGGAACGGCAGATGTCGAATTCGTCATTCCGAAAGACCGCCTGCCAGGTAATTTCCGCATCAATGCAGAAATTAATGATAGCACCATCATAACGAGAGACAACTCGAAGAACATCAGGGTTGAGGAATACAAACGTCCTACCTTCGAGGTATCTTCAAAGAGTACGGACAAGGAGCGCGAAATCGCCTTTGGCGACTCCGTACACGTCACCTTCAACGCCACGAGCCTCACAGGTGTACCTGTTCAGGGTGCAAACGTAAAATACACACTCTCCAGCGCCAACACCACCTCACGCAGTTGGTATTCACCCCGTTGGGAAGAGATTGAAACAGGTGAACTGACGACCGACGACGAAGGAAATGCCAAAGTAGCATTCCGTATTGCAGAAAATGAACTCTTTGCAGAGTTGGATCGCATCGTACGCTATCAGTTGAAAGCCGAAATCACCGATATCGCAGGCGAGAGCCACGAAACGGCATTCTACACAGCCGTATCGAAGCGAGGATTCAGCCTTTCATATTACGGAAAATCAAGCCACGACACCTCTCAGCCCATCGAGGCCAAAGTGAAAGCCTACAACGCCAGCCACGAAGAGTTGACCGTCAGCGGAACCTATACCGTTCGCAAGCGGAATGCCGACAAGAACGACCCTGCACTCTTTAATGGTCAGTTCACGACCAACCAGAATATCATCGTTCCTTCGCTCCCTATGGGTACCTACACCTTTGAGTTCAAGGCCCAAGACTCGCATGGGAACGAAATCACAGAGAGTTGCGACATCAGCCTCTACAACCTCAAGGAAGCGGTGGCACCAGGCAACAAGATGGAAAAAGCACGTACCGACTTCGACCATGACTTCAGTGTAGCAGAAAGCTATAACTTCTCGGAAAGCAAGCCTGCCGTATTCTACTTCTCGCCAGTCGAGGACGATGCTTACGTATCCTATACCATCATAGCAAACGGCAGAGTCATCGAACGTAAGTACCTCACCCTCGACCGCAAGCTGTATAAGTTCACCATCAACTATCAGAAAGCATACGGAGATGGCATCTGTGTCGTAATGGGATATGTACGCAACGGACACAGCTACACCAACTCACACACCTTCAGCTACTCAAAGCCAGACAATAATCTACGCTTCACATGGAAGTCGTTCCGCGACAAGCTCACACCTGGTCAGAAGGAGACATGGATACTGACTGTGAAAGACAAAGACGGCAAAGCTGTCAACGCAGCCGAGATGATGGCTACGATGTACGACGCTTCGCTCGACGAGTTCGCCCACAACAGTTGGTGGTTCTACATCAATCGCAACAGCGGTATCGACCGTGGTTCGTTCATCGCATCCGGCAGAACCCAACCCGTCCTCCTCATCTACAAGAACATCAAGCAGCCTGAATGGAGGGGCAGAGAGTACGACGAACTGACATCCTACTTCTCTTACCTCGGTATACGTTCTTTAATCATGAGAAGCAATATGCGCTTGAGGGGAGCCGGAAATGCAGTACTGAAAGAGGTAGCAGTCGCTAGTCAGGCCGCCAATATCGATATGGAAGAGTTCGAAGGACTGGGAATGACCTCTGTCGACGAAGCCTTGCAAGGACGTATCGCAGGACTTGACATCGTGATGGACAGCGGCAACTTGGGAAGTGGCTCAACGCGCCTCAAACGCTCAGAGGGCAGCGGTATTTCACTTTCAGGTCTGGAAGAACCGCAAAAACCTATCGAGATGCGCAGCAACTTCGCCGAGACGGCCTTCTTCTATCCTCACCTGCTGACAGACGAGAACGGAGATGTACACATCAGCTTCACCCTACCTGAAAGCCTCACACGCTGGAAGTTCATGGGATTTGCCCACACGAAGGATGTACGCTACGGAAATGTCGACACCACTATCGTGGCAAAAAAAGACTTCATGATTCAGCCTAATATGCCTCGCTTTGTTCGCGAAGGCGATAAAGTCAGCATAGCCTCACGCCTTGTCAACCAGAGCGAAAAGACGCAGACAACTACCGTGCGTTTCATCATCAAGGATGCCGATACCGATGAAATCATCTGGGCAGACAAGAAAGAAGTCGTTGTCGAGGCAGGCAAGACCGCCCAAGCCGTCTTCAGCTACAACGTATCTGACCGTTTCCCACTCCTCATCTGCGAAATCACAGCCGAGAGTGCGGACTTCACCGATGGTGAACGCAACTATCTGCCCGTGCTGTCATCAAAGAAATATGTGACCGAGACCGCTCCGTTCTATGTATTCCGCGGCGAAAACAAGGATATCGACTTGAACAGCCTGTTCAACGAGAATAGTCCTACAGCAACCCAGAAGCGTATGGTGCTCGAATTCACCGCCAACCCATCATGGACCGTGATTGAAGCGCTCGAAGGCATCAAACTGCCCGAGTACGACAACTCACCAAGTTTCGCAGCTTCGCTCTACGCCAACACGATAGGTCAACGCATTGCAAATCAAATTCCTGGATTCTACGATATCCTCAAGAGCCAGCCCGTCGAAAGCGACTCAGAACTCAGCAAGGATGAAGACCTCAAGGATATTGTCCTGAAAGAATCACCTTGGTTGCGCGATGCACTGAAGGAAAAGAACCAGCGTGCCGAACTCATCGACTTCTTCGACGAGCAACTCATGAGCCAACGCATCAGCACCGCTAAGAAGCGTCTGCAGTACCTGCAGAACCACGATGGTTCATGGAGCTGGTTTGACGGAATGGTAGGTAGCTACTACATCACTGAAGCTGTCGTTGAAGACCTCATCCTCCTTGCATCCGATGACGACGAGGTGAAGAAGATGACGGAGAAAGGTTTGGCATATCTCGACAACGAGAACCTAATGGAATACAAGCTGCTCAAGCGCAAGAAAATCAAGCCATACCCCTCTGAGCGCATACTCTGCTATCTCTATCTTTCTGCCTTGATGCCCGACCGCAAAATCAGTAGCGACCTCAAGAAGATGCGCGAGGAATACCTCACCCTCTTAGAGAAGCAGACACGCTCATTTACCATCTACGGCAAAGCCAACGGAGCCTTCATCCTGCATGCCTTCGGACACACTAAGAAAGCCCAGGAGTTCTTGCAGTCAGCAGTTGAATACAGCATCACCAAACCAGGTATGGGTCGCTACTACGCTACCGATAAGGCAGAGTACTCTTGGCGCGACAATAAGATTCCAACCCAACTCGCAGCGATGAATGCCATCCGTCGTTCCGACCGCACCGACCGCACCATTCTCCTCGCAGATATGCAAGTATGGTTGCTGCGTCAGAAGCAGAGCCAGATGTGGGATAACCCAATGAACACCATCGGAGCAATTCAGTTCCTGATGGAGAATGACAAGAATAAGGACGCCCTAAGCAACCGCTCGCTTCCTCTCTTCAGCCTCGATGGCACACATCTCAGCACACCTATCGACACCACGAAGTTCCTCGCTGAGCAATTGGGATATGTAAAGACACAAGTCGACAACAGCCTCATCAATGGAGGCATACACAAGCTCAATGTTCAGTCAACAGAGAGCCTCACAGGCGACGAAGCCTTCGACCGCGGACCATCGTCCATCTCTTGGGGAGCTGTCTACACCCAGTTCAACGAAGAGCTGAGCAGCCTCAAGAACCAATCGTCAGGCGAGTTACAGATCACTCGTCGCATCATGAAAGACGGAAAAGACATTGAAGGAACACTCCATGTAGGTGATAAGGTGACTGTTCGCCTCACCGTCAAGGCCGACCGCGATATGGACTTCGTACAAATCCGCTCACAGCATCC
>CADBSN010000212.1 GCA_902797255.1 uncultured Bacteroidales bacterium
ACAGGCGATAAGGATTTTCTTGCTGAATGGTATCCTGTCATCCGAGGCACAGCCGACTTCTACCTCGACTACATGCAACCACATCCAAAGTATAACAATTGGCTGGTGGTTGTACCATCCGTCAGTCCAGAGCAAGGACCGTCAGGCAAGTCAACACCCATCACAGCAGGTTGTACAATGGACAATCAGATTGCCTTTGATGCCCTTTCGAACACATTGCATGCAGCCGAGATATTGGGCGTGGATGTAGCCTATCAAGATAGTTTAAAGGATGCAATTGCACTGCTACCTCCGATGCAAATTGGGAAACACAAGCAGTTACAAGAGTGGCTCATCGACGGTGATGACCCTAATAATCAACATCGACATATCTCGCACCTCTATGGACTCTATCCGTCCAACCAGATCAGCCCATATACTCACCCAGAACTCTTTGCGGCTGCTCAAACTACACTCACCCAACGAGGCGATGAAGCAACAGGATGGAGTCTTGGGTGGAAAATCTGTTTCTGGGCTCGTATGCTCAACGGTACACATGCTTTCACTATCTTGAAGAACATGCTGAAACTTCTCCCCTCCGAGGATGCAACAAGTCAGTATCCAAACGGACGAACATTCCCCAACCTCTTCGATGCCCATCCACCATTCCAGATTGATGGCAATTTCGGTGCGACGGCAGGTATCGCAGAAATGCTACTGCAAAGCCACGATGGTGCCGTCCATTTACTGCCTGCTCTCCCAACGAACTGGACAACAGGCTATGTAAACGGCCTACGTGCACGTGGAGGATTTATTGTCGACATGACCTGGGAGAAAGCAAAACTGCAATATGCAAAGATACACTCCACCATTGGCGGCACAATCCGACTGCGCTCCTACGTACAACTTGAAGGAGAAGGACTTACAGAAGCAACTGGCGACTGCCCCAATCCACTATTTGCATCGGCAGTGGTCAAAGATCCATTGGTATCCAAGTCTCTCTCATCAACACCAAAAGCATCTGTAAAACGCGTCTACGAGTACGACCTCCAGACCGAAGCAGATAAAGACTATTGGATTGGACAACTGGGAACAGGAATAGAAGAGATAAACCTCTCCTCATCCCTTTCTAAAGAAGGGGAAGCTGTGTATGACCTCGCTGGGCGAAGGAACACAAATAAGAATTTACAACGAGGAATTAATATCATACATCATACACTTGACGACGGCTCTGTTGTCATTCAAAAAGTTTTTGTCAAATAAGAAGCAAGAGAATAAGAAAAGTAATACTCCATAACTCATTTAAGGGCGTAAGTGTGCATTTTTTGACCTGCGAAGTGTGTCGCAAAACTACAATTACTACACCATCTCGTACGGTATGTGCAAAAAAATGGATACTTGCGCACTTTTTTTTGTAACTTTGCAGCGTAGAAACTCGCTTTGAGAGTGGCAAAGGGCAAATAGCGGAAGGCAAAAGACCTTAGCCATTAGCCAATGAAGTCAAATCAATTATTATAATAAGATTATGAAAATTATTGTATTAGCAAAGCAGGTACCCGACACGCGTAATGTTGGCCCTGAAGCTATGACACCAGAAGGAACTGTCAACCGTGCAGCTCTTCCTGCTGTATTTAACCCAGAGGATTTGAACGCTCTTGAACAAGCAATCCGACTGAAGGAGCAGAATCCTGGTTCTACCATCACGATGTTGACAATGGGTCTTCCTAAGGCTGCAGAAGTACTTCGCGAGGGTTTGTATCGTGGTGCAGACAATGGTATCTTGTTGACTGACCGTGCACTTGGTGGTGCAGACACTTTGGCAACTAGCTACACATTGGCTCAAGCCATCAAAAAGATCGGTGAGTATGACATCATCCTTTGTGGTCGTCAAGCCATCGATGGTGATACCGCTCAGGTTGGTCCACAAGTAGCAGAAAAGCTTGGACTGACTCAGATTACATATACAGAGGAAATCCTTGAATGTACAAAGGACAAGATTGTTGCCCGTCGTCATATCGACGGTGGTGTTGAGACGGTTGAAGCTCCCCTTCCTATCGTAGTAACCGTAAACGGTAGTGCGGCTCCTTGCCGTAGCCGTAACGTGAAGCGTATCATGGCGAACAAGAAAGTGGAATTCACCACTTGGGGAGCTGCTGATATCGATGCTGACCCTACCCAGATTGGTAAAGCAGGTAGTCCTACCAACGTAAAGGCTGTCAAGAGCATCGTGTTCAAAGCAAAGGAAACAAAGGCTTTGACCAGTAGCGATGAAGATATCAATAACTTAATGAAAGAATTAATCGAAAGCAACACTATAGGATAATATGAACAGCGTATTTGTATATATTGAAATAGGTGAACAAAATAAAATTGCCGATGTGAGCCTCGAACTTTGTACGAAGGGTCGCAAGCTCGCCAACGAACTCGGAGTGAAACTGGAGTGCGTATGTGTTGGCAATGGTCTCAATGGAATTGAGAAGGAGTTGTATCCATACGGTGTTGACCGTGTACACTTGTTCGATGACGCTCGTCTTTTCCCTTACACCTCGCTCCCTCATCAGGATGCTGTGGTGAATCTGTTCAAGGAAGAGAAGCCTCAGATCTGTCTTTTGGGTGCTACCGTAATCGGTCGTGACCTTGGTCCACGCGTTTCGTCTGCCCTCCACTCAGGTTTGACAGCAGACTGTACTCAGCTTGAGATTGATGACTTCGACATGAAGGTGAAGGAAGGTGATGACTTCATAGACAAGCACTACGAGAAGCAGCTGATGCAGATTCGTCCTGCTTTCGGTGGTTCTATCATCGCTACCATTGTGAACCCTGAACATCGTCCTCAGATGGCAACCGTTCGCGATGGTGTGATGAAGCGTGAGATTCTCGATGCGAACTACAAGGGTGAGGTCGTAAAGCATGAGGTAGGCAAGTATGTACCAGAGAGCGACTATATCGTAAAGGTACTCGACCGTCATGTTGAAGCTGCAAAGCACAACCTGAAGGGTGCAAGCATCATCGTAGCTGGAGGTTACGGCGTTGGAAGCAAGGAAGGTTTTGACCTCCTCTTCAAGCTTGCTAAGGAAATTCATGCAGAAGTAGGTGCCAGCCGTGCAGCTGTCGATGCAGGTTGGATTGATCACGATCGTCAGATTGGTCAGACTGGTGTTACCGTTCGTCCTAAGGTATATATTGCATGTGGCATCAGCGGTGCCATCCAGCATATTGCCGGAATGAAGGAGTCTGGTATCATTATTTCAATCAATAATGATCCTAACGCTCCAATCAACCAGATTGCTGATTATAACATCAACGGCAACCTTGAAGAGGTGTTGCCAAAACTCATCAAGTATTACAAACAAAATAACAAGTAAGAAAAATGGCTAATTCATATACAGATATACCTGAGATTAAGTTCCACATGGAACACCCAATGATGCAGCGCATCGTGGAGCTTAAAGAACGTAACTTCGAGGA
>CADBSN010000213.1 GCA_902797255.1 uncultured Bacteroidales bacterium
CTGTGTGGATTTTGGCTTTAGAAGTAAACGAGTGCGTGATTTATAACCAATCATTGAGAATTTTACAGTGACGGAGTCTGCGGACTGTAGCTTTATCTGGAATTCGCCTTTTAGATTAGTCATGGTTACGGCAGATTGTTCCAAACATGAGACAGTGGCCAACTCTAGCGCATTGCCGTCTTCGTCGGTTACCTTTCCTTTTAACGTGAACGACTGGGCCATAACCATGAGTTCTGCCATCAACATGGCAGACACAAGGAAATAACGTTTGGCGAATTGTTTCATCAAAGGTTATAACGCAGAAAACCTGTTTTTATTATCCTAATCACGATAAAACCACGAAAGAAGATTGTTAATCCAGCCGATAGTGCAATGGAACCATCGGTAGCTGCTTGTGGGTTTACCGCCAAAGCGTAGTATGAAGTCGCGGAATGTGTTCTTGCGGAACGGCAAGCCAACGTCCAAGAAATAGATATGCTCATAACCCTTTCTGTGAGAATCGTTGATAGCGTGCCAGATAGTGAGGTCGGCAGGGTGCAGGAATGCATATGTCTTACGTCGATAGGCCGCATACCAAAGGTAGCTCTGTTTTTCGCTATATACCAAAGCTGAGCAACCAATAATGTGTCCGTGGTACCGAGTGACATACAGACATCCGTTATTGCTTTCATGAAGTCCGCGAAAGAATTCATCAGCTGGGATATATCGCTTTGGTTTCAGCCAGTTGTGATGGCGTAGCAGCTTGATGAATGCTCGGAAATCGTCCTCTGAACTTACCTCGTCAGTGATGACACCTCTTTCATATGCTTGGTTGATGCGCCGTTTTAATCGTTCGCTAATACGCTCTTCGGGGGTGTGTGAATGCAGGGAATTATGGATACTGTTCCAGCGTACGGGGAAGTATCCCAATTCGCGTAATTGCTTGTAGGCGAACATTTTGCTGCTTAGATGGCTTACCTCAATATAGAGTGTCCATCGCCCAATCATGCTTGTCAAACGTTGTAGCATCATTTCGAAGAGAGTGACACGCTGTTCATTATAATCTGGGTGGTATACACCTTCTCCCATAATCAGACAGTGGCGATAAAGGTATGGTGGTATCCATGATGCCCGATAGCGAATCAACGCAAGCATCTGTGCAACAATCATGCCTTCAGCCGTCTCAAGGGTTACCATATAGGGCTTAAGACGGGGCGTCTTTTTTGCCAGCCTGAAATATTGCACGCTATGGAAAATGTTCTCCTCGCGCAGACCCTTTGGCAGATGACTGACATTAGTGTAGATATTGACGGTTAGTTAGCTCATCGGGCGCAAAAATACAAAATCTTTCTTAAAAAGCGTGCGTTTATGTAGGAAATTGTTACCTTTGCATGAAAAATAAAACGAAAAGAGAATGACCGACTTTAAGACATTGGCGCAAGTGCGCCGTTCACATCGTAAGTTTACCGAACAGGAGATTGATTCAGAAGACGTGAAAATGATTCTTGGTGCTGCTCTGATGTCTCCCACTTCAAAAGGACAGCGTGCGTGGCAGTTTGTGGTAGTTGAGGATAAGATGGATCTAGAAAAGCTTTCAGACGCCAAGGAAATGGGTGGACAGTTTATTAAAGGTGCACCCTTGGCTATTGTTGTGCTTGGTGACCCGACGCAGAACGACTGTTGGGTAGAGGATGGCAGTATCGCGGCTATCTCTATGCAGTATCAGGCAGAGGAACTGGGACTTGGCTCCTGTTGGGTGCAGATGCGTGGACGTGGCCTCAACGATGGCACTAGTGCTGATACTGTGATTCGTGGTATTCTTAATATCCCCGATAACTATAATGTTTTGTGTGTCATTGCTTTTGGTCATAAGGCCGATGAACGTAAGCCACAAAATGAGGATAAGCTGAAGTGGGAAAACGTGCACATTGAGAAGTGGTAAGTGAGAAGTGGGTATGGATGTCGTTTTTGTAGGCGCAGGTCGCTTGGCTACTAATCTGGCCCAGGCATTGAGGGATGCTGGTCATCAGATTACGGCTGTCTATAGCCGAACGATGGAGTCGGCTTCAGCTCTGAGTGTTCGGGTAGGCGGTGTGCCAACGAATACTATTGAAGCCCTGCCTCTTGAGGCTGATGTCTTTATCCTCTCTGTTAAGGACTCTGTGTTGCCCGCTGTTATTGAGAGGTTGCATATAGGCAGGGAAGGGCAGACCTTCCTTCATACAGCAGGGTCTATCCCCATGAGTGTCTTCGGTAGTCACCAGCATTGCGGTGTGCTTTATCCTATGCAGACGTTCTCAAAGGAGAAAAAGGTTGATTTCTCGCGCGTACATATTTTTATAGAGGGTGTCGATGCGTCTACGTTCCGTCTTACTCAGGCGTTGGCTCTGTCGATTAGTCACAATGTGCATGAGTTCACTAGCGATGAGAGACGATATCTACATCTCTCGGCTGTCTTTGCCTGCAATTTTGCCAACCATTGCTTTGCTCTTTCTTCCAAAATTTTGGAGGCGCACGGCTTGTCGTTCGACGTGATGCTACCACTAATCAGAGAGACTGCTGAGAAGGTAGAGACAATGCATCCGCGTGATGCCCAGACAGGACCTGCTATTCGCTGGGATGAAAATGTGATGGCTGCCCAAAAAGCATTACTGGCCGATGAACCGGATATGCAACAAATATATGAAATAATGAGTAGAAGCATACATACACTTGCAAATGATTAATTACGATTTGACTAAAATTAAGGCCGTCATCTTTGATATAGATGGTGTTCTTTCTGCGGAGACCATTACGTTAGGAGTTGACGGTTGGCCATTGCGCACTGTGAATATCAAGGATGGCTATGCCATTCAGTTGGCTGTGAAAATGGGACTACATGTGGCTATCATGACAGGTGCCAATATAGAGTCAGTCCGTGTGCGTTATGAAGCGTTGGGTGTGCAGGACATTTATGTGGGGTGCTCAGTAAAAATTAAAACCTATGAGGCTTTCCTTGAAAAATACAGAATGACTGATGACGAGGTAATGTACATGGGTGATGATATTCCTGACTTGGAAGTGATGCGCAGGGTTGGATGTCCTGTTTGCCC
>CADBSN010000214.1 GCA_902797255.1 uncultured Bacteroidales bacterium
CCGCTGATTTCACGGTAGGTGTCCATCTCTTTTGCCAATTCCTTGAGGATTCGGCTATAAAGAGATAAGCGGAATTTGAGTGAAAAAGAAAATTTCATGAGTGATTCAATTGTTTATTTTTGTTATAAATGTTAAAATTCCGTCTTTTTATTTCATGGCTATGCCGTGAAATCTGACAGATGCCGTGATATGTACCTTTGCACCGTCAGTCAATGAGGCACAATGTCGTGCTAAATGTAAAACCAAGTCCCCTACTGACAAGGGGCAACAGTATGTTAAACGTACAATTCATTAAGTATCTTAACCAGATGATCAACGAGGAGATTGTGGTGCCTCGTCTGGTGAATCAGCAGTCGCTCGACTTCAATGCGCTCTGCGAGTATCTTGCCGACGGCTCTACGGTGACGGCAGCTGATGTGGCAGCAGTGATGAAGCAGATTGAGATGCGCTTGCCGCTTCTCCTTGGTCTCAACGTCAAGGTAGTTTGCTCGCCCGAAGGCCTCACGTTCCGTCCGAAAGTTTCTGGCAGCATCACCCAGAAGCAGTTGAAAGATAAGCTTCAGGCGAAACTCGCTGCAGACCCTACGCTCGACATCAATGTGAACCGTGCCTTGGAGGTCTCGGATCTCACCATCGGCGACCTGACAGCCAGCATCGGCATCGAACTGCCGAAGAAGTGGATTGAGCGCTTCAAGTCGAAGGCCGAGTTCAAGCGTGTCAACAAGGACACCGCCGAGACAAACGATGAGACACCGTCTTCTGGCGGTTCAGATACGGGTGGAGGTTCTAATACTGGCGGCTCCGGTTCGGACAACACAGGCGGTAATACTGGTGGCGGCGACAACGGAGGCGGCGACAATGGCAGTGGCCTCGATATGGGCTAAGCCTCGCTATACACCAAATATCGCTCAACTTTCGCAAGAGCCTCTTGCCCCTTGCCCCATGCTCCTTGAAAGTTGAGCAAACGCGAAACTTTAATTATTTTTTTAAAACAATTATTATATGAACACATCAAATCTCAACACCAATCCAACTCAGAATTCTAAAAAGGCTTTCTGGAAGTTCGTCGTCCAGACCGCCATCAACATCTTAGCAGCCGTGCTGACTGCATTGGGAGCCACATCTTGTAAGAACTACTTTATGTAGGAGGGCAACGACATGAGAATCATCACACTGATTATCATCCATTGTAGTGCCGTGCGTCCCAATAAGGAGTATGGTGTGAGCGATATTGACAACGATCACCGCCAGCGCGGTTGGAAATATGGTTGTGGATACCATTATGTGGTACGTCGCAATGGCACTATAGAGACTGGCCGTCCTTTGGAATTGGTAGGTGCCCACTGCCTACACCATAATCGTCACAGCATCGGCATCTGTTACGAGGGCGGATTGGACGCTAAGGGAAAACATGCAGACACCCGTACCGATGCGCAGAAGAAGGCGATGCGCGAACTCTTGGAGAGTCTGCATCGGCAATTTCCTAAGGCCATGATTGTAGGACATAATGCCATCGACTCGAATAGAGGTTGTCCCTGCTTCAATGCTCAGCAGGAGTACGCTGACCTGCAGCCGTAACCCTCTTCACTCTCATTGACTTTTCTTTTAAAGGTATGGTGACCTCAGTTCCAAAGACTGTCACCATCCTTTTTTATTCAACACCTTCTTTACCCAATTCGTTTATTTCGCTAAATAACCTCTCCAAATTATGTCGCTTATAACGTTCTTCTTCAGGATACAGCATAGACTCATGTTGAATAATTTGTTCAATATTCCATTTGAATTTGATGAATTTTGCAGGAACGCCACCAACAACACTATAAGGAGGAACATCGTGAGTAACGACAGCACCAGCTCCAATTATTGCGCCTCGTCCTATATGGACACCACTCAAAAGTGTTACATTTCGGCCAATCCAGACATCTGATTCCACTACTATATCAGAATCATAACCAGAAGGCTTTTCAGATTCTTTTATTGAACGATAGAAACGTCCAACTATCATGGCATGATTACCTGTCGTAACTCTTAATCCTTCTGCTGCTCCAGAATGTGGTTTCATAATGAATTTTGCATTAGTAACCATTATATCCGCATTTCTCAATCCATTATCACCATACAAGAACACATTTTCAGGTTTATCTATACGCAGGGGGGGCATCAGTATTACATCATTGGCAATAAAACCAAATTTCTTTCTATTACAACATCCGAAATAGTCTCTCCACAGGAAATAAAATCCTCTAATAAATCTATTTGTTTTAAGCCATGATACAGGCAGAATTTTATACATTACTATTAAATCAGAATTGTTTCTTAATTTATCCTTCTTACTAATTCTTCATCCTCATCATCGTTCTCGTTCTCGTTATCGTTTAGATTACGGTTTGCATTCAAACACAGCCCTATCAACATGCAATAGCCCATACCCTTTCCAGACAGCCAAGACGTATCTGCCGTCTGCTCAATAGCCAAACAGAAGAATGCCATCAGCGCCACTCTATAATATTTCATATCCTCAATCTCATTAAACGCCTTTAGTCTTCTCTTCCAATAGATAGAAAACAATATTATTCCCACGATGCCATATTGTGATAACGTAGGGTAGAAAGCGTCCGCAATAAACACATTGAAATTTGGAGACATACCCCATATGGTGTTCAAATGATATTTATATAGCAATGGCGAATAATACTCTGCTGCGCCCCATGAAGCAAATGTCCCCATACCGGGACCAAACGGGAAATAATCCCATAGAATCTGCAAAGATGTCTTATAAGTCATAGGACGAGCCAATGCACCATTGCTCCAACCTGAAACATAATAAACATCAAATTTCTGCCAAACCACGACTATGACAATGGTCATGAGTATGGAGACTATAGCAATTGTCTTTGGTGATTTAAAGTCCAACTGTTTTTTGATAAAGAAAAACAGGGCAATAAAGCATACCACCTCACCCGTAAACTTGAACTTCGGTGCTAATAGACCCACCATGACGATTGCCAAGGCAATATATTTGTTTCGTTTCGTTTCCTCCGTAAACAGATAATACGCCATACCCGTACAGATAGCCAACTGTCCTAACACTGGGAATTCAACCTGCGCGCCATTCTGCGTAGTCTCTGGATGATAGTATACCCACGATGCCAATGTCAAAATCATAGCTGTTAACATCCATTTCTTTTGCTTCTCCGTAAACCGTGGATTCAGTACCCATGTACAATAGATGACAGAATATGGTCTAATCTGTTGAACAAACTCAATCCAGACCGCCCCTGAAACATTTACCTGTCTAACAAGTGAATAAAGTGTATAGCATCCCAATACCCACAAAAAAGAAAAATACTCCTTCCATGGTTCAGTGTTCGTGTCTATATGCCATTTATTCATGAAAGTATAGACGATGAGCACAGCGGTCATAAACTCATCAACGTTCTTGAATCCCGGCAAATCGTAATATGCAATGCATACCGGGAAATAAATCATCCAATATATCGTAAAAAACTTGGCTATCGAGTTCATATTAACTATCTATTTTTCAAACGGTATTTGAAACCATGCATATTTTTTTCTTGCCCAGGTTTTCTGACCAACTATATAAATGTTTTTGATTATCCATTTAGGAATGTATGCTTTAATTTTATTTTTCACATTCTCTTTCCTTTGCCATGAATTTGCATAATTATGAGCACAATAGCTCTTCTTCGTCTGCCTCACCTCGACAGAATTTCGTGAATTGAAAAAGTTACTATCGAAAACATACATCCTTTTATTCTCATTATGATAAGGTTCAATTTCATGAATTTGTTTGAAACAATAGCCAATACCAACAAGGACATCATGCAATCTACATGGTAATGGAAGAATATCCAAACTACCATCATCTTTCACGAAACACTTCCCATCATAGCTATCAAGCATATCCTTAATCCAAGCGCATCCCTTTTCGGCTCCAATCACAGCAGCCTCAAAAGCTCTTATCTGGTCATTTCCAATAAAATAAGGTAAATGTAACAGGTCATCAAAACTCTTATAAACTATAACATCCGAGTCGAGATATATCCCCCCATAGTTATAGAGAGCATACAGCCGTATGTAGTCAGCGGCAAAAGCATATTTCTTATTATCAAATGCCTGCTTTGTCCACTCCGTTGAATTGACATCAAACCTTTTAGTGTCCCACAACCATATTTCATAGTCTGGCAAATGTTCCTTCCACGTATCTAAACATGCTTGAATGTCAGCAGGAAACGGTTCTCCACTCAACCAACATAAATGTATTATTTTGGGTATCATATAGTATTTTTTTAATCCTCAAACTTTATATCCACAATTTCGCAACCATATAATTATTTCTTTCATCCGTAAAGTCCAATCTCCCATCTTTAAGGCCGTTTCATGGTTCTTATCTACCATTTCTTGGTAGTCACTAATGTGTGCGAGGACATTATGAATCTGTTCAGTAGCATGTTCTTTATCGAGTTCAATGACGGGATTGTAGCCTATGAGATCGACTAATTCCTTCGGCGCATGCCCAACCATTACCATCCTGGATAGCATATTCTCCCAATACCGTTGCGTCAATGTTTCGATATCGCCTGCTACTTCTGGTTGTGTTATGCTACGTGGTAATGCAATCGTAATCTTTGCATCC
>CADBSN010000215.1 GCA_902797255.1 uncultured Bacteroidales bacterium
AATTAACTGATAATTAAGGGCGGAACTCTTGGCAGTTTCGCCCTTTTTTTCGTACCTTGCAATGGTAACTTTATGTCGTGAAAATAAAGAGAAATTTTTGCAGCCCTTAGGGGCTACATAATTTTCCCTTAGGGGAAACAAAAATGAGTGCAATTTATTCTTTAGTATTTTACAATCTCTATGGGCTGTAAAAATAGGTTGTCAAAAAGGATTTCTTATAGAGGTCATCCGATTATTTTCTGCCTTTTTGGGGTTTCTGTGTCTTTATTGTGCTGTAATTCAAAAAGTTTTCGTAACTTTGCAGGCTGAAAGAAAATGATATATAGAAAAGGACAATGTTAAGAATAGCTATACAGTCTAAGGGACGTCTCTATGAGGAGACGATGAATATCCTGCAGGAAGCAGGAATCAAGATATCAAGTGTAAAACGTACATTGCTGGTGGAGGCTTCGAACTTCCCTGTTGAGGTATTGTATCTGAGAGATGACGATATCCCACAGACGGTTGCGAACGGAGTGGCCGACATCGGTATCGTGGGCGAGAACGAGTTTGTGGAACGTGGCGTAGATGCTGACATCATCTCACGTCTGGGGTTCAGCAAATGCCGTCTGTCGCTTGCCATTCCGAAGCATACGGACTATCCGGGTGTGGAGTGGTTTAACGGTAAGAAGATAGCAACCAGTTATCCGAATATCCTGAAGTCGTATATGGACAGCAAGGGTATCAAACTCGATGTGCATGTGATTCAGGGTTCGGTGGAGATTGCACCTGGTATCGGATTGGCTGATGGTATCTTTGATATCGTCAGCAGCGGATCGACTCTCGTAAGCAACAACCTGCGTGAGGTGGAGGTGGTGATGAAGAGCGAGGCGCTCCTCATCGGCAATAAGAACCTCGATGCTGACAAGCAGGAAATCCTGAAGGAGTTGCTGTTCCGTTTTGAGTCTGTACGTGCTGCAGAAGATAAGAAATATGTGCTGATGAATGCCCCAACAGACAGGGTGAAGGAAATCATCGAGGTGCTGCCTGGTATCAAGAGCCCAACGGTTATGCCTCTTGCCACAGAAGGGTGGAGCAGCATCCATACGGTGCTCGACGAGAAACGTTTCTGGGAAATTATCGGACAACTGAAACGTCTGGGAGCAGAAGGTATTCTTGTATTACCGATTGAGAAGATGATTCTATGATTGAACGACCACATAAAGAAGCAACAGAGTTGAACAGCGTCGTAGGCGGTGTGCTTGATGACATCCGTCGTCGAGGTGATGCTGCTGTGAAGGAATACGAGCAGAAGTTCGACAAGGTGAGTCTGACGACACTGAAGGTGACGGATGAGGAGATAAGTGAGGCTGAGTTATTGGTGAGTGATGACCTGAAAGCAGCACTCGAGATGGCACATCAGAACATCAAGACCTTCCACGAGGCTCAGCGATTCGAAGGAAAGAAGATTCAGACGCAACCTGGTGTGACCTGCTGGCAGAAAGCTGTAGCGATTGAGAGGGTAGGGCTGTACATCCCTGGAGGAACGGCTCCACTGTTCTCGACCGTGTTGATGCTTGCTACACCTGCCAAGATAGCAGGTTGTAAGGATATCGTGCTTTGTTCGCCTCCAAACCGTGAAGGGAAACTCCATCCTGCCATCCTCGTCGCTGCGAAGATTGCCGGAGTGAACAATATATATAAAATAGGTGGTGTGCAAGCTATCGGAGCTATGGCTTACGGAACCGAATCAGTACCGAAGGTGTATAAGATATTTGGTCCGGGCAATCAGTACGTGATGGCAGCAAAGCAGATGGTGAGTCTGCACGATGTAGCCATCGATATGCCTGCAGGACCAAGTGAAGTGGCCATCATCGCCGACGAAACGGCTAAACCAGCTTTCGTTGCAGCAGACTTCCTGTCGCAAGCCGAACACGGATTGGATTCGCAGGCTGTACTGGTTACAACGAGTCAAACGATGTTGGAGGCTGTGGACAAAGAAGTGAAACGTCAGTTGGAATTGTTGCCGAGAAAAGAAATCGCGAGTGTTTCGCTGTCAAATAGTAAGATGATACATGTGGCATCGATGGACGAAGCTGTGGAACTTATCAACGACTATGCGCCTGAGCATCTGATTATTGCGACAAAGGACTATATGGAGGTTGCAGAGCGAATCGTGAATGCAGGTTCTGTATTCCTCGGCAACTATTCGTGCGAGAGTGCAGGCGACTATGCATCGGGTACGAACCACACCCTTCCAACAAGCGGATATGCAAAGGCTTACAGTGGTGTGTCGCTCGATAGTTTCATCCGCAAGATTACTTTCCAAGAACTGACGGAGGAGGGAATCCGCAACATAGGTCCGACAGTTGAACTGATGGCAGAACATGAACAATTGGATGCCCACAAGAATGCAATGACGCTGAGGCTCGCAGGGCTAGCAGACTAACGGCAAAGAGCACAAGCATAAATCATTACTCATTAATATTATACATTGTGATAGAATCATTACTTCGTAAAAATATAAAGCAGCTGAAACCTTATAGTTCGGCACGTGATGAGTATAAGGGTAAGAAAGCATCTGTGTTTGTGGATGCGAACGAAAACCCGTACGGAACGTTGTTGAACCGCTATCCCGATCCTTTGCAGGAGGACTTGAAGCGTGCGATTGCGGAAGTGAAACAGGTACCTGCTGAGTGTATCTTCCTCGGAAACGGTTCGGATGAGGCTATTGACCTGAGCTACCGTGTGTTCTGCGAACCAAGGGTAGATAACGTAGTGGCTATTGACCCAACATACGGAATGTATGAGGTGTGTGCTAACATCAACGATGTGGAATACCGCAAGGTGCCGCTCGATGAGCATTTCCAGATGAAGGCAGAGAAACTGTTGGCTGCATGCGACAGTCACACAAAACTCATCTTTATCTGTACGCCCAATAACCCTACAGGGAACGACCTGAGTCGTGAAGAGATTGTGAAGGTGATAGAGGGATTCAAGGGAATTGTGATTGTCGATGAGGCTTACTCCGACTTCTCGATGCAGCGTCCGTTACGTTTGGATTTGGACAAGTATGAGAACCTGATTGTCTACAACACTTTCTCGAAAGCATACGGATGTGCTGCTATACGATTGGGAATGGCGTTTGCGTCAGCTGAAATCATCTCGTACTTCAATAAGGTGAAATATCCATACAACGTGAACGTGCTGACACAGAATAAAGCCGTAGAGGTGCTGAGCTCTGAGATGAGCAAGACCTGTCAGCATATCAACCTCATCCTTGAGGAACGTACGACCGTGATGCAGGCATTCGCACAACTGCCTTTGTGTGAGAAGGTTTATCCTTCGAACGCCAACTTCTTCCTAGCGAAAGTATGCGATGCAAACCGTATCTATGATTATCTGGTTGATAAAGGCATCATTGTACGCAACCGTAACTCTGTCAATATGTGCGGAAACTGTCTGCGTATCACAATCGGAACGAAAGAAGAGAATACACAACTCCTGAGTGCACTCAGGGTATACAAACAATAACCCCAATGAACCATGAAGAGAGCATTGTTTATCGATCGTGACGGAACCATTCTGGAAGAGCCAGCAGACGAACAAATCGATACCGTTGAGAAGTTCCGTTTCCTGCCTCATGTCATCAGCAGTCTGAGTTTCCTCAGAAGCAAGACTGACTATGAGTTTGTGATGGTGACCAATCAGGATGGATTGGGTACACCTGCCAATCCGCAGGATGTGTTCGATGAGTTACAGAACCTGATGCTCCATACCTTGAGTACAGAGGGGGTGACGTTCGATGATATCCTTATCGATAAATCCTATCCGGAAGATAATTTGCCTACCCGCAAGCCTGGAATCGGCATGATGGGGAAGTATCTCACTGGTGAATACGATTTGTCAAATTCGTATGTGATAGGTGACCGAGCAACAGATGCTCAGTTGGCCAAGAACTTAGGCTGTAAGGCCATCATTCTCAAGAGCCGATTTACAGAGGGTTTGGAAGATGTCACACTGGTGGATTCGTGGCAGCAAGCCACAGAGCTTATCTATGCAGGCGAACGTGTGGCAGAGATGCACCGTCAGACCAAAGAAACGGACGTGTATGTGCGCATGAATCTTGATGGAAAAGGAAAGGGTACGATTGATACAGGTGTGGGATTCTTCGACCACATGCTGGAG
>CADBSN010000216.1 GCA_902797255.1 uncultured Bacteroidales bacterium
ACTGCGTGTCAACTCTCCTGGTGGTAGCGCTTATGCATCAGAGCAGATATGGCATCAGGTGATGAACATCAAGGCTAAGAAGCCGATTATCGTATCCATGTCGGGATTGGCAGCCAGCGGAGGCTATTATATCTCTTGTGCAGCTGACTGGATTGTAGCAGAACCTACGACTATTACAGGTTCAATCGGAATCTTCGGAATGTTCCCAGATGCAAGTGAATTGGTACAAGACAAATTAGGTCTGAAAATAGCAACAGTCAAGACCAACGAATACGCAGATTTCGGAGGCTATTACCGCCCAATGAACGACGGCGAGAAGGAACTGCTTCAGGGTTATATCAACCGTGGTTACGAGCTCTTCACCAAGCGTTGTGCAGACGGACGTGGAATCCCACAAGATTCTATCAAGGTAATCGGAGAAGGACGTGTTTGGACAGGATTGCATGCAAAGCAGATTGGTCTGGTTGACCAACTTGGTAACCTTGATGATGCAATTGCTGTAGCAAAGAAGAGAGCTAAGATTGAAGAGTGCACAGTGAAGGCTTATCCTGCACAGAAGTCATTCTTTGAGCAAATCATGGAGAAGACATCTAGCAAGAGTATGACGCAGACAGCTCTCAAGGAAAATCTGGGCGAGTACTACGATGTAGTTCGAATGGTACAGTCCGTCAAAGAAAAAGACAGAATTCAGGCAGCTATGCCATTCGCCATCAAGTTTAACTTGTAAAAGACAATTCCAGGTATTCCGTAAGGGGTACTTGGAAATACCTTTATGTACTATCTGTTGCTTCCATTGGCTTGGATATATGATGGGGTGACATCGGTGCGCAACTTCATGTATAATCATGGGATTCTCAGTTCAGAGTCCTATGATTTGCCCGTTATATGCGTAGGTAACTTAACGGTGGGAGGAACAGGTAAAACGCCACATACAGAGTATCTGATTCGTCTGTTGCTAGAGAATGGATTCAAGGTGGGTGTGTTGAGTAGGGGATACAAACGAAAAACAAAAGGATATGTGGTTGCGACCCCTCAATCGACTACCTTGGATATAGGTGATGAACCCTATCAGATGAAGAAGAAATTCCCAGATGTAACCATTGCTGTGGATGCAAACCGTAGGGAAGGTATATACAATCTGATTACGAATGCTGATACGACAGATCTTGATGTCATCATATTGGATGACGCTTATCAGCATCGAAAGGTGAAAGCAGGGCTGAATATCCTGTTGGTGGACAGCAACCGTCCGATTGACAAGGATTATCTGCTGCCAGCAGGAAGGTTGAGAGAGAACACAAGTGGCAGTAAGCGTGCTGATGTGGTGGTGGTTACGAAACTCCAGGAGGATGTATCTGAAGAGGAGAAGATACATTTGGCTAAGCGATTGCATCTCGAAGAGCATCAGCAACTGTTTTTCACGGGAATGAAATATGGGAATCTGTACAACCAGAAAGCGGAGATACCGCTAAGTGAGTTAGAAAAATACAACGTGCTGGTTGTAACAGGTATCGCTAACCCAACTCCGATGGAGGATGAACTCTCTAAGTATGTCAGTTTCGACATTATCCACTATGGGGACCATCATGACTTTTCCATGCTAGACTATCAACAGATTGAACGTGCCTACAAGACTTTGCCAGACGATAAACCTCGTATCATCATCACGACGGAGAAAGATATGGCACGACTGAGCAAGGAATACCTGTCGATGTGGAATAACGTGTATGCGCTACCTATCGAGGTGAAGGTGTTACGACAAGAAGAGACAATCTTTAACAAACAAATCATAGACTATGTACGAAAAAATTCAAGAAACAGCAGCGTTCCTCAAGGAGCGAATGACAACTAAACCAGAGACAGCCATCATTCTGGGTTCAGGTCTCGGACACCTCGCCGATGAGATTGAGGTGGAAAAAGAAATCGCATATAGTGATATCCCTAATATGCCGGTATCAACTGTAGAAGGACATAGTGGAAAACTGCTTTTCGGAAAGTTGGGCGGTAAGGACATCATTGCGATGCAGGGACGTTTTCATTATTATGAAGGGTATTCGATGCAGGAAGTTACCTTCCCTGTGCGCGTGATGTATGAACTGGGTATTAAGAACCTCTTTGTCAGCAATGCCGCAGGAGGAATGAATCCAATCTTCCGTGTGGGCGATTTAATGGTTCTCAAGGATCATATTAATATGTTTCCAGAACATCCTTTGAGAGGCAAGAATTTCCCTACAGGTCCACGTTTCCCAAGTATGCATCAGGCATATGATCCTGAGTTTATCAAGATTGTAGAAGACGCAGCGAATCGGTTGGGTATCAGAATCTTTAAGGGAGTGTATATAGGTACACAGGGACCAACCTTCGAAACGCCTGCAGAGTATCGCATGTTCAGGGGTATGGGGGCTGATGCCGTGGGAATGTCGACCGTGCCAGAAGTGATTGTAGCCGTTCATTGTGGAATCCGTGTATTTGGAATTTCTGTCATTACCGATTTAGGCGGATTTGATACAGCAGTTAAGGTAAGCCATGAGGAAGTACAGGCTGCTGCTGATGCTGCCCAGCCACGCATGACTGCATTGATGAAAGAACTGGTTAAAAAGGTATAAGAATGAAAATAGAAGAATTAGGAGAATTCGGACTGATAAAACATCTGACAGAGTCTATAGAACTGAAGAATCACTCTACGAAGAAAGGAGTGGGCGATGATTGTGCTGTGTTGAAATATCCACAGGAAAAAGATGTATTAGTTACAACAGATTTGCTGCTTGAAGGAGTACACTTCGACTTGACCTATGTGCCGTTAAAACATCTGGGTTATAAGTCGGCAATGGTGAACTTCAGCGATGTGTATGCAATGGGCGGAATGCCTCGACAGATTACAGTCAGTTTGGGTATTAGCCAGCGTTTTACGGTGGAAGATATGGAGGAATTCTATGCTGGCCTGCAACTTGCTTGTGATTCTCATGGTGTGGATATCGTAGGTGGAGACACTACCAGTTCGTTGACCGGACTGACCATCAGCATCACTTGTATTGGAGATGTAGAGAAAGGAAAGGCAATCTGCCGTAGTGGCGCCAAAGCAGGCGATCTGATTTGCGTGAGTGGAAATCTGGGTGCTGCCTATATGGGCCTTCAGTTGTTGGAACGCGAAAAAGCTGTCTATTTCCAGCAGTTGAAGGAGAATCATGGTAACGAAACGATGGAAATGGCACAACCCGATTTCGCAGGTAAAGAGTATCTGCTGGAACGTCAACTCCGTCCGGAGGCCCGTAGAGATATTGTCCTGAAACTACAAGAGAAGGGTATTCAGCCAACCTCGATGATGGATATCTCGGATGGGTTGTCGAGCGAGCTGATGCATATTTGTGAACAAAGTAATTGTGGTTGCAGAATCTATGAGGAACACTTACCGCTTGACTATGAGACTGCTTCACAGGCAGAGGAGTTCAATATGAACGTAACCACCTGTGCCCTGAATGGAGGTGAGGACTATGAGTTGCTGTTTACTGTGGCTCTCGCAGATAAAGAAAAAGTGGAGAAGATGGAAGATGTGCGCTTGATTGGTTATATGACCAAAGCAGAAGATGGCAAGGTGTTGATTACGAGAGACGGAAGCGTGTTTGATTTAAAGGCACAAGGGTGGAATCCGCTGAAGAGCAAAGGGTAGTTTTTTTGTAATTCTTAAGGGTAACATAAATTCCCCTAGGAGGGAAAAACTATTCCCCTTATGGGGAAACATCTTTCCCCTATATGGGAATCAGAAATTGTATAGGTGATGAGTCCTGATGTATTTCAATACGTCGGGATTCAGCATTTTCAGTTTCTTATGTTTGCGGATATCTGTACTGCTGATATCGTACAATGGGGTGTCTACGATGGTAATATTTGACTCATGAGGAACTGAAGAAAGATCGAGGTCATAATTAGGCCTCCGGTAGATGAGTATAGGGTAGTTCTTGATGATTTCGTCGACGCGGTACCAGTTGCGGAAATTTGCCCAGTTATCAGCTCCAATCACCAGATAAAACTGATAATAAGGATATTGCTCAGAAAGCTTTGTTAATGTGGTGTGGGTATAAGACGGAATAGGAAGATTGCGCTCGAAATCGCTGACGCTGATTCCTTTCATTCCTTTTGTTGCCAGGCAAGCCATCTCTAGTCTGCTCTCATATGCTGCCGCATCGTTGTCTTTGTGTGGATTCTGAGGTGATACCATCAACCATACTTCATCGACCAGTTGTTGCTCAATCAATGATTGTGCAAGCGATGTGTGACCGATATGAATGGGGTTGAAAGTCCCTCCGTAGATGGCAACTCGCATAGGGGTGGAAGTTGAAAAGTGATAGTTTAGAATCTATTGGTTGAGGAATGCTTTGACCAGTTCTAGCACTTCTGCCTGAGCTGTTTCTAAGTCATCATTCACTACCACTTTATCAAAATGAGGGGCTTGGCTGATTTCGTATTCTGCTCTGGCGATGCGTTGTTCTATTACTTCTTCTGTATCTGTACCACGTTTGGTGAGCCTGTTTCGCAGTTCCTCAATACTTGGGGGCATGATAAAAATGCTGAGTGCCTTTGTCCCAAAGTGCTTTTTGATGTTAATTCCTCCGTTGACATCAACATCAAAGATGACATTCTGACCTTTGCTTATTTGGTTGTCTACCTGAGACTTCAATGTGCCATAAAAACAACCTTCATATACTTCTTCATATTCAATGAGGTCTTCTTGGGAAATGTGTTTTCTGAATTCTTCCACAGATGTAAAGAAATACTCTACACCGTTTTGCTCCTTCCCTCTTGGGGAACGAGTGGTCAAAGATATGGAAAAATGCATATTGAGTCCTTGGCCCATCAGGTAGTTGACAATGGTGGACTTGCCTGTTCCAGACGGTGCAGCGATAATGAATAATTTTCCTCGTTTCTGCATATCTTATAGTACGTTTAAGACTTGTTCTTTGATTTGCTCAAGTTCGTCTTTCATCTTCACCACGATGTTCTGCATTTCCGCTTGATTGGATTTGCTGCCAGTTGTATTGATTTCTCTACCCATCTCCTGAGCGATAAATCCTAGTTTCTTACCTTGCCCATGACCGTTTTCCATCGTTTCTGCGAAGTATTTGATATGATTGGTGAGACGTTGCTTTTCTTCAGAAATATCTAACTTTTCGATGTAGTAAATCATTTCTTGTTCCAGACGGTTCTTATCGTAGTCTATTCCTGCGAGTTGTGACAAGTTTGACTCGATACGCTGACGGATTTTTTCTGTGCGTTCTTTCTCAAACGGTTCGATGCTCGCTAGGAGTGTAGAAATATTGTCAATCTTCTCTTGGAATTTCTTTGCTAATGCCAGTCCTTCTTGCTTGCGGAAATCCACCAAATTTGCTACAGCGACTTTCACGGCATCGAATACGATAGCCCATTCTTCGTCTGTGAGCTCCTCCACTTCTGTGCGAGATAGTACTTCGGGCATCCTCAGGAGTATTTTCATCCAATCGCTAGCGGATTGGAGACCTGATGTGTCGAGGTTCAAGGATGTAGATAAATCCTTAATCTGCTTATAGTAGTCCGCTACTATCGATGTGTTGATTGGGGAAGCGCCAACACTCTCGTCTTTCTCAATCCAGAGAACGAAGTCGATCTTGCCTCGTTCCAGCTCAGCTGCAATGTAATTTCTGATTTCAATTTCTTTTTCTCTATACAGGGGGGCAACTCGTGTTGTGAGGTCTAACGCTTTTGAGTTAAGAGATTTTATCTCTACATGAATCTTTTTCCCGTTAAAATTTGCTACGCTTTTTCCGTAGCCTGTCATTGATTGTATCATATAAACTGTTTTTTTGCGGATGCAAAGTTAAGAAATAATATGTAAAGATAACGCGTAGGGTATTGAAAAATGTCAGAAACGTAGTGCAAAACGTTGTTTTTTGAATGTTTTGTGTGCAATTTTAGCATTTTTTTAGAAAAAGCGATACGGTGTTTGGGAAAATTGTGTATCTTTGCATCCAAATTGGCGTGTATTATATTGTGCGTAAAAAAAGTAGAAAGTTTAAAAATAATATTAATTAACAAAAATCAAAAAACAATGAAGAAATTTCTTACTTCCGTTTTCATGCTTTCAATGGTGTTGTTTAGCATGAATGTATTCAACTCTTGTAAGGATTACGACGAGGATGAATACAATGATTTGATTGTGGAGTTTAACAAGAATGACGCAAGTCTTAAAACTTGGATTACAACTTCTTATGCAACTATTTCCCAGTTAAAAGATTCAATCGCAGCTGTTCAGGCTAGATTGGATGCTTGTTGTACAAATGCCACCAATATGATTAATGGTAAGGCTGACACTGCTACAGTTAATGGCAAGGCTGATGCTGCAGATGTGCGCAAGCTTGTTGATTCAATCGCTGATTTGCGTACTGCTGACAAGGTTCTGCAGGCTCAGATTGATTCTCTTAATGCACTTTTGAGTGATACAACTACTGGTGTTGTCACTAATATTGTTACCGTTCTTGGTAAGGTTACTGATATCAATACCACAGTAACTAATCTGGGTGCATCTCTTACAGCATTACAGAATAATACCTATACCAAGCCTCAGGTTGACAGCCTGTTGAACCTTTATACAACGAAGGCTGATTTCTTGATTCTTGAAAGTAAGGTTAATACTGTTGTTGCAGAAGCTGCTAAAGCTCTTGCTCTTGCAAAGAACGACTCAATTAGAATTGATGAGTTCTCTAAGGTTGCCAATGAAGCTCTTCAACGTGCAAAGAACGACTCAATTGCAATTGCAAATTTGACTCCAGAGGTTAAAGAAGCTCTCCAACGTGCAAAGAACGACTCAATCTTGATTGCAAATTTGACTCCAGATGTTTTAGAAGCTCTTCAACGTGCAAAGAACGACTCAATTGCGATTGCAAGTTTGACTCCAGAGGTTAAAGAAGCTCTTCAACGTGCAAAGAACGACTCAATTGCGATTGCAAATTTGATTCCAGAGGTTAATGAAGCTCTTCAACGTGCAAAGAATGACTCAGTTTTGATTGCAAATTTGACTCCACAGGTTAAAGAAGCTTTCGAACGTGCAAAGAATGACTCAATATGGATTGAAGACTTGAAAACAAGAGTTACTAATCTTGAGACGTACACAGAACAACTTGACGCAGCTATTAAGACAGCTGTAGCTAATAGCCAGAAAGCTGATTCTCTGCTTCAGAACCAAATTGACGCTCTTGCAGTAGGCTTTAATGACATTGTCAACAAGCACTTAGCTGATCTTGATGGCGCATATAAGGATGCAGATCAACTCCTTCAGGATAGCATCGATGCTGTTGCTGCTAGCGTTAAAGACATTCTTGACAATAAGATTCCTACCCTCGAACAAGCATATAAGGATGCAGATCAACTCCTTCAGGATAGCATCGACGCTCTTGCTCTTCAGGTAAAACAGAATACAGAGGATATCGAAGCTCTCAATGATAGCATCGATAAGATTATGGGTCGTCTTGATAAAGTAGATGAGGCTCTTAAGAGTTTGATTACTGGCATCATCATTCAGGCAACAGCAAACCCAGTATATGGTACATTCAATTTGCCATTCGGAATCAACTCTAACGTCCTCATGGCATTCTATGGAACAAACGACAATCCAGTTGTATTCCCAACGAAGGAAACTGCAAACTATGTAAAGAACTCACAGACGTTTACCGAGAAGGATTGGGCAATGATTAGTGGTGTATCTCAGTACCGTAAGGCTGGTAATAGCACACTCTTCAATTCAAATACAGGTAATGCTGGAACTGTCTATCTGACTGTAAACCCAGGTTCTGTTGACTTTGCTGGTCAGACGCTTGAACTCGTTAACTCTAAGGATCAGGCTTCTAAGATTGCTCTTGCTCCTCTGAAGAAGGAGAATGACGTAGAACTTAAGTTCGGTTACACTCGTGCTGCTGAAACAAATGGTTTCTATTCTGCACAGGCTACCTTGAGCGAAGAGGATATCAACGCTGTCAAGATTAATATTCAGGATGGTTTAGGTGCTGCATTCAAGTCTGTTTTGACAGAGCATACATACCAGAGTGTTGGCTCTTTGGCAACCAAACTCTATAGCCAGTTCGATGGTATTCTTCCTGCACAGGGTTTGAAGGCTTCTTGGACCGACTACAATGGTGACCATAGTGTTTATTCTCAGTATGGCATCGCTGCAACAGCTATTAAGCCTCTCTCATTTGCATTCCTTGAGAATCTGAATGTTCAGACTGTTCCAGGTTATGAGCGTGCAATTGCTCTCGTTGACCGTGTGGCTAGCGAAATTCAGGGTCGCCTTCCAAAGCAAGCATTCACAGGTCTTGCTGGTGATATCGCTAACTTGAGTATCAAGCATATCGAATTGGCAGAACTTGACGATGATGTTCGTGCAAAGTTCAACATAACTTATAATGACTATATTACGATTTCTGGAATGAAAGTAAATCTTAATATTAATCCAGAAATAGAAGTGCCAATTGAGTTTACTGCTAATGCAGAAGTTGATTTAGCTGGAATGAATATTACATTCCCTTCAATTGTCGTTCAAACAAAAGTTGAAAATAAAGATAACCCAGCTAGTGCAAATCTTATTGTTCCAGTTGATGGTATGCCAGGCCAATTCGTTACGATTCCGTTGGGTAAGATTGCTGTTTATGGACAGACAGATGACCCGACTTCAATAACAATTTCTAGTGGTAAGAAGACTATTGAGGTTCCAATTAAAGAAACTGTCAAAGCAAAAGTTAAAATCAGTGAAGTAATTGATCTTGGAGAGCAGACGATAAAGATTAATAACTTACATGTTAATATGACAGATGCTGTTGATGACCTCTGGAGTCAGGTTGCTAAACAGATTGGTGGCGTGAACAACATGATTGACGGTCTCGATAAGATCATGGATGACGTGAACGACCTCATCGATCAGGTAAACGATGCATTGGATGATAGTAACGGTTATGTTGCAAAGGCCGCTGATAGGGTTAAGAGTTACATCGACCGTCTCAACACCAAGATGGCTTCTGTTCTTAATACTGCTAACCAGCGTATCCAGCCAGTTCTGTTGATGGAGAATGGAGGCGCAATCAAGAGAGTAAGCCGTTCTAAGGGCGTTCCTTCTTACCTTAAGAGCGGAACGGTTGCATTCTTGCCTACTACATATACTGCTGAAATTGTAACTCCTGCATTCAAGAAGCACATCGCAGTTATTAACGTATTGAAGAATGGTAAGAGCGCACAGGGTGGTGATGCTGATTGTAAGGCTAAACTCGATGCTGTAAATGCACAGGATAAGATGAACACTGTCCTTGACGGTGACAAGTGCACAGTTGTTGCAACCTTCCAGCCTGGATATCTATACGTAATTGCATACTCTGCACTTGACTACTCAGGAAAGATTTCTATGCGTAAGTATTATGTTCAGTACTAATTCGCTAGTCAGTAGTTACACCTTATTATATATATAATTAAGTAAAAGATTAGAATTATGAATATAAAGAAAGTATTATTCACTGCTGCTCTTGCGCTTGGCATCATGAGTGCATCTGCTCAGGA
>CADBSN010000217.1 GCA_902797255.1 uncultured Bacteroidales bacterium
AGGACCGTATACAGTAAAGAATCGCAGACCCGTCGAAGGAATGTTATAGAGTTTACTGTAGGCATGTGCCAACAATTCATTACTCTTCTTCGTTGCTGCATAGAGAGATACAGGATTGTCTACCTTATCATCGGTAGAATAAGGAATCTTCTTGTTACTTCCATAGACTGACGAACTGCTGGCGTATACCAGATGTTCCACTTCGTGATAACGGCAAGCCTCAAGTATGTTGTAGAAACCGATGAGGTTGCTCTCGATGTATGCGTCGGGATTGGTGATGCTGTAACGTACACCGGCCTGAGCTGCAAGGTTCACAACGACAGCGAACTGATAGTCTTTAAACAGTTGTTCAATCGTCGCTTTATCTGCGATGTTTCCTTTCACAAACTTCCAAGTCTGCTGTCCGCTTTGGTCTGCTTTCAGCATATCCTCGATTTCTTTCAGACGCTCATACTTGATGTTCACATCGTAATAGTCGGAAACATTATCTATGCCGACCACGTTTACATGCTTCACTTCTTTGAAGAGACGCTTGACAAGGTTACTGCCAATAAAACCAGCAGCTCCTGTCACAAGTATCGTCTTCCCTTCCAAACTGACGTTATATGAAACCATAATATCATTTACTGTTTTACCATTTATATTCACATTGGTTTGAACTGCAAAAGTACAACATTTTTTTGAATTGACAAAAGAAATAGTCCTTAATATGCTTCGTCGTTCACTATCTCATCCTTATCAAGTTTCTTCTTGTCGATTTTACGCCATGCAACAATGATATATGCCAAGACAAACGGTATGAGCAGACTGACAATCGCCATCGTACGAAGGGTGAACTCACTGGAGCATGAGTTAGCAATCGTAAGCGAACTCTGCAGATCGGCCGTAGAAGGATAGTAGGCCGTATGGTTCCAACCTGCACAAAGTAACAATGCCAAAACAGTCAATACGACTCCTATACCTACGGGCCAAATAGATTTTCTATTAGACGATTTACCTTTTACAATTTCTTTAATGATGCCATAAAGAACGAGAATAACACCTACGAGCAGCACGACAAGCAGATACCACATAGAAAGGAAGTTGTTGAGGTATTTATTGGGCTCAACAAGAATCAATCCATCAGCATTGTATGCATACCCATCTTTCAGGAGCAGATGTACCAGATAAGTTACGAAAAGCAAAAGGAAACAGATGGTGGCCCACACCAAACTGCCAGATGTGCGTGATCGGATATTCTCATCGTTCACATTGTTTATCACATAAAGTATGCCGAGGATGCGAGCGAGGAAGAACACAGCGACACCCAAAACAAGTACCCAAGGATTGAGTAACGCATCCAGACCATGAGAGGCATTTGCCCACTGACTGATGACAGGAGAAGCCATGTCGGTGATTTTGTCCTTCTCGACAATGAAGTTCGATCCTTCGAAAAAGGTAGCTACAGCTCCACCCAGTAACAATGGTCCCATGAAACCATTGATGATGAGCATCAGCTGGAATGTGCGTGCTCCCAGCAGATTACCCAGTTTGTTCTGAAACTCATAGCTGACCGCTTGCAACACAAACGAGAGAAGGATGAGCATCCACAACCAATAGGCTCCGCCGAAGCTGGTAGAATAAAACAAAGGGAAGGATGCAAAGAACGCTCCTCCGAAAGTGACAAGTGTGGTAAAGGTGAATTCCCATTTGCGACCTGTTGAGTTGACAATCAGGCGTCGTTCTGTTTCTGTGGCACCTAACGACCACACCAGCGAGTTAGCTCCTTGTACAAACATGAGGAACACGAGGAGTGCTCCCAAGAGGGATACGAGGAACCACCAGTATTGTTGGAGAAATTCGTATGTCATAGTTTTGTTTGATTTTTAGAGGTTAGACTTGGGCTTCGTACTCTGGTCCTTTCTTAATCTGCTTGACGAGGATGCTGAGTTCGACAGCAAGTAACGTGGTAAAAAGAGCCAAAAAGATGAAGAAGGTAATCATGACACTAGATGACTGAAGATGGCTGACAGACACCCAAGTAGGCAACATATCTTGAATGGTCCATGGTTGTCGTCCGAATTCAGCTACCAGCCAACCACACTCTGATGCAATATACGAAAGAAGAATCATCGCAAGGGCTGAGAGATATAACCACTTAGGCGCACGAGCGATGTCTTTTCGATAGACAAAGAACAGAATGACGGCAAAGAACAGAATGAGCAAACACCCCATTCCGACCATCATGCGGAACGCATAGAAGTTTATCGGGATGAAAGGCACAACCTGATCGACCGACCTGATGTATCCATAACCGAAATACTTCATATTAGAAGAGAGCGTAGACAGGTAAGAGGTAAGTGTAGCCTCATCTGCTCCATCCTTCTTCGCCTGACGATACGCAGCCAAGGCATTGATGGCTAGCTGACCCCGTTCGATCTTCTCTTCAAGAGAGGGCTCGACTTCCCCGTCTGCATTGGTGTACCCACCCTTGATGATGTCGTTGATTCCTGGTACATATCCGTGCAGGTCGTTCGTAGCGAGGAACGACAAGGCATACGGAACAGCAATCTTCAGCTCAGGCTCCTCTTGGTTGGCATAATCGGGCTGTTCAAAAGGATTGATGAGCGCAATACCTGTCAGACTTTGATCCGTACCTCCATTGTAGAGCGCTTCCATCGCAGCCAGCTTCATCGGTTGAACTTGAGCTACACTATAAGCCGAATGGTGACCTGTGATTGCTGCACCCATAGCAGCTACAATGCCCACGATAGCACCTATCTTCATGCTGGCTTTTGCCAAAGGAATCTCGCGACGTTTCATCAGATACCAGCCGCTCACAGCTACGGTGAATACAGCTCCGATAATCCAAGCCGAGATAACCGTGTGACAGAACTTATCGACCGCAAAAGGAGAAAGCGCCACATCGGCAAACGACACCATCTCGTTGCGCATCGTGTCGGGGTTAAACTCGCAACCCACAGGGTTCTGCATCCATGCATTTGCAACAAGAATCCACCACGCCGAGATGGTAGCACCAAGACCAGTGAGCCATGTAGCCGCCAGATGGAATCCTGCAGACACTTTCTTCCATCCGAAGAACATCACAGCCACAAAGGTACTTTCCATAAAGAACGCTACGATACCCTCGATGGCGAGCGGAGCGCCGAAGATATCGCCTACGAACCATGAGTAGTTCGACCAATTGGTACCAAACTCAAATTCCAGAATGATACCAGTTGCAACTCCCATAGCAAAGTTAATACCGAAAAGTTTCTGCCAGAACTTGGTCACATCGCGCCAAAATACGTTTTTAGTGCGGTAATAACAGGTTTCCATGATTCCCATGATGACAGCAAGTCCTAGGGTAAGAGGAACAAACAACCAATGATAGATGGCGGTAAGTGCAAATTGCGCTCTCGACCACTCAATGGTACCTGTGTCGATTGTAGATAAGATTTCTTGCATAGGCGTATTTTAGTTTAATTGTTTATAGGTTATGGGTTATAGAAAAACCTGTCAATTGTCAATTGTCAATTGTCAATTATCAATCGTCAAAATCTGAGTTGCAACATATTCAGCTTCCTCACCCTCTTCTGCATGTTGACTGAGGAAGTTGGGAAAGAAGAAGATTTTGAGCACCACGAATATCAAAAAGAGTTTCACAATAACAATCAACCACAACATCTTTCCAATTGTCATGTGTCGGAATCCGTCGCGATATAGGTCGTAAGTTCGGTATATAAAACTACGATGCTGCATACTCACAACATTTAACGTTGCAAATATACAGCATCTTTGCTGAATAACCAAATTTTTCGGAGGAAAAAGACGATTTCTGTATGGAATATTAAAAAGATTATCGTATCAACATCTTTTTGCCATCTTGGATGAGAATCCGAACAGAACCCACCCGATGAGAACTGACCTGTCGACCTGATAGGTCATAAACGGAATTACTTTTTACAGTTTCCCCTTGACTCTTGACTCTCGACTCTTGACTCTTGACCTCAATAATACCTGTCTCCGGTGAAACATATGCAGCTCTCACGCTATAAGTAACAGGGAACGGCATATTTCCATACGAAATCACCATTTGGAGTTCAAATACCTTTTCCGCGTGATTATAAAAAGCAGAGAAGCTGGTTCCGGTGATTTGCTTTTCTGCTTCCCCGACTGTAATCGTCTCGGAGAAGGTCTGTTCTGCGAACGTAGCATTACGGGTTGTATAATCCATAGAGAACTGAGCGCCATGAATGGTGAATGAAGGGATGGTGAGTTGCATAGCTTTGTAGTACATCGCAGGGATGGTGATGTCTGCATCACTCACACTATTCATCTGAAACAGAATCGTGTCGCTCTCATTATCCTGCCACGCATCCATTACAGCCACACCAAAAGTGGAAGGGCCAGCGAATTTCATGACACCATGTGACTGAGCGTTCATACCGATAATACTAAAAACAATCAATGAAACGGTAAGTAAAATTTTGTTCATAATACCTATTGAATTAAATATTGAATTTTAAATCTATTCCAAACTGAACTGGTTTTCCGTGTTGTTCGAATCCACGCCCTGCACTCTCGAAATAGAAAGTGTTGAAACGTTTTCCTGTAAGGTTCTTACCCCACAGCATCACAGAAAATTGTGAGGTCTCGAAGGAAAGTCGTGCACCCAGTTGTGCATAGAAGGGTTGATGATGACTGTTGCTTTCTGTCCAATAGATGCGTCCTACTCCTGTGTAGTTAAGACCAAACGAGCCCCTAGCCCCTTTTAAGGGAAATGATGTAAGAGGAAAGCTGTAAGCAGCATCAAGGTAGGCTGTATGCATGGGGACAAACGGGATGTAATTTCCTGTGTAGTCCTCCCCTGTACCTCCATCATAATCTGTAAAGGTAGCATGTGTGTAACCGTAACTGCCCATGAACGATAATTGTGAAACAGGAGTCCATCGCAGCGATGTTTCGAATCCATAGCTGCGACTTCTTCCGGCGTTAACCATCTTACGTCCCAAACCCGAATCGGCAAAACGTGCAATCTGTTGGTCTTTGGTTAGCATGAGGTAAACTGCCGCATCAAGCAAAAGTGTATTATCGAATAACGTAAGATGGGTTCCTAGTTCATAGTTCCAAGAATACTCAGGACGGTAAACCACTTGTTCGGTAGTCGGGACAGAGAATTGAGGCATATTTTCGTCCATAATTCCTCCCACCATGTCTGGCACAAAGGAAGGCATGCTTGGAGTTGTTGCTGCCAGTTCGGCCAGATAATCCTTCACGCCCTGCTTCACTCCGTCCATCATATCCACACGTAAAGCTCCCTGAAGCAAATCGGAGAACATCTGAAGGTTGTAACCACCAGAACGCTGACCTTGGGAGAGTGAGAAATAAATGCAATTATTGCCTCTCGCCCCTTGACCCTCGCCTCTTGACCCTTGCCTCTCGCCCCTTGCCTCTTGACCCTTGACTCTCGACCCTTGACCCCCAAATTCGTACTGCAGCGCGAACTTTGGCAAGAGGCGTAAATAGTCGTCCTGTAGCTTACCGCCATAAATTAGATGAGAGGATAACTGTTGCAGGTCGACTGCCATCTTTGGGTTGGTAGGATTCGGCATACGGAAACCATAATCGACATCAGCAGGAGCATGATAATCCATCGAAAGGTGTTCGTAGTCGAGACGCACCCCCACTGTAGCACTTAAATGGTCAGAGAAATTGAAGGTAGACTGATGAAAAGCCGCAAGACCCAATGTGGGTGTATCGAAATTATTACCCATCAGCAAATCATCGCCTCGGAAATTCACACCCATCGAAGTGAACCCCATCGCTTGCAACATATTGATATTGTTGACATCTGGGAGATTCCGATTGATATTTCCTTCCAACCATCGCAGGCCGTCATTGTAGAAATGAACAGGCGCTTCGGTATGAAGCCACTGATACATGAAGTTGAGACCAAAGAGCCAATCCCAAGAAGAACGCACCCCCTCTGTCTCTCCCTTAAAAGGCAAAGGCTTGAAGGTGATTTCCTCTGTAAGAGTATTGATGCGCTGCTTCTGTTCCAGCGAGTAGATATCTGGAGTGAGGAAGTCCTGATCAAGGAACATGCGGTCACTTAGGTTTTGATAGCCCGTAATGGCATTCATCTGCCACTTATCGGCTTGATACTCTAGATTCAAACCCGTATTGAACAAGCTACGACGATAGCGGCTCTCACGATTGTTGGAAATCTTACCCATCAACTCGGGATATTGCTCGACTCCGCTTACTACACCTTTATAATAATAAGGATAGGCTCCTTCGTCACTATAGTCGTAATTAAGGTTCAAATCCAGTTTCCAACTATCTGAAGGAAACCAGATGCCACGCAAACGCCCCCCACCCGATTTCGACGCATCAACACGTTCGTGTGTGAAATCATTCTTGAAGAAACCTCTGCTACCATCGTAATAGCCTCCAGCTGAGAATGCAAACATATTGCTGATGCGATGATAATGAGTCAGAGAGATGTTGTGATGATTGTCCTTCGTAGCAAACCCCATCTTCACATCCGTTCCCGTACCAGCGAAAGGACTACGAGTATATACACGGATCAATCCACCCATTGTGTTACGTCCATATAGGGTTCCTTGTGGACCTCGTAACACATCCACACGCTCAATATCATAGAAATTGAAGTCGAAAGCCGACTTGTCGACATAGGGGATATTATCCACATATAGCCCAACAGCAGGCGTATTGATACGCGCCCCCACCCCACGAATATAAACAGCACTCGTCAGCCGACTGCCGTAATCAGGAATGAAAAAGTTGGGAACCAAAGCAGAGATATTTTTCAACGAGTTGACGCGATTGTCTGCCATCTGTTGCGACCCTATCAGCGAAACAGAAGAAGGAAGCTGGCGCAGATCGCCCGACTCCTTTGGGGTAGAGATGACTATCTCCTGTAACCCTATCACTCGTGAAGTATCGATATCCTCAGCTGAGACACATAAGGTTGTCAACACCCCCATCATCAACAATAGCAAGAATTTGTGCATATCCTATCAATCCTTTTGAAAATCGGGTGCAAAGGTAGCACTTTTCAAACAAAGAGAATAGGACATTCAAAAAAAAGATTAGGACAAATCAATCATTCCTATCGATTTGTCTGTGCTTTATAGGCAGAAGGAGTGACGCCTACATACTGGCGAAAGAAACGAGTGAAATAAGATTGGTCGAGTATACCTACACGCTCAGCCACCTCTACAATCGAGAGATTGGTTTCATGCAACAGATACTTGGCGTAGTTCACGCGTGATATCTTCACCCAATCAGAAGCTGTCTTGCCTGTCTTCGTCCGAACCACCTTGTTCAGATGATTGGGAGTCACACCATAACGAGCCGCATAATCACCAATAGCCAGAATGGGCTGCGAGCGGTCGAACACATCATCGACAAACCTCGACACCACCTTATTGATATGTGTATCATCAGTTGTATAATCCTCACTCAGGAGACTGATGACAAAATCGAGTGTGAGTTGTGCGGTATGAGGTTGACGGGCTGAATGAAACAGTTTCTCCATCGTAGCACGGAACAAATCAGCATTCTCATCCGCAATCTTCACTTTCACAAAGTGCTTCGTCAAAAGGATTTCGTTCGAGGGATTCAACAGAAAATCCTCATCAAACCCACCCATATAACCTTCGGTCGAGTCATACCATTTCACGCCATAAGGCATCTGAGGAGGAATCAGCAAGAATGTACCACCATCCATCAGACAAGAGTCTTCACCCAATTCCACCAACACTTCACCTTGTTTCAGATACAGGAACGAATACGATTGTCTGACCGCCTGAGGAATAGGTGGAGCCACCACATATCCATTCGTGTTGAGTGGATGAATCACAAAAGTGGGCGACTGATGTTGATGAGGGTTGTGCATAATTCTTTAATTGTAGAAGTTATCGCTTTTTGAGGAGTTAGCGCTTCGCTCGAAGTTAACGAAGTTACTGCTATGCTCGAAGTTACCGCTTGAGCTATGCTCTTCGCTCCGACGAAAGAAAGCTGATGTTAACACCCCGTGGTATTGTCGAACGAAGTGCTAACTTCGAGGCCGTAAGGCCGCTAACTTCGTTTACTCCGTTTACTCCTTATTTCTTTATTTTCAAACTTACTGGGTGTTCCAGATTTTCTTTCCAGCCAGCCATCGCAGCAAACCACGATGGGCCGTCATGATAGCCTTCTGGGGCATCAAGTGTGGCGTAACGGCTGCTGGGTTCCATGTTCATCACGAGTTCCTTATCTGCACAGAAAGCCACATAATAATGAAGTGAGGTTTTGCCCTTTGCTCCCAACACCATGAGGTAGTTGAGATCCGATTCTGAAGTCGACTTGATATATTGCTTTGGCACATAAACCGCTAATCCTACCGCCTCTGGGGGAAACTGTTCCTTCTTGCCCATCTCAGGATAATCACTTCCCCAAGATGCCCAAACAATGCCTGCACCTTCTTTGTGCATGAATCCAGCAGGATGTTCTCCGATTTTCTGCACTCCTGTAGCGAAGGTCTCATCACCCAGTGGACGGTCGAACTCTATCCTGACCTCACACTCACGACGGAAAGCATAGAGAATATAGTATTGACGCATATTCAATCCCTTCCATCCGATATCCTTCACTTCTACGATGGTGCGAAGCGGACCAGATGCTACGATGCGCTGTCCACGTGTCTTGACGGGTGCGATATTCGTTGGAGCCTTTCCGTCCCATCCCTTGAACGAACCGCATCCTATGCTGTTTCCGGCCCACAGCACATCGTTGCCGTATCCTTGCTTCATCTGCTCTGGAGTTGTATAGAAGTTCGTCTTCTCCAGTTCCAGCTGACGCGCCTTCTTGCCGTAGATATCGATGTTCTGACGCTCGTCGAAATACACACGGAACCCACACAGTTCGTTCTCGAACGCAGCTCCGTGATGATAGAGGTCGTTATAGAGATAGCTGTCGCCTGGTGCCTCAAGGGCAGTTATCAGTGGATGTTTGTCCTTCTTGTCCTCCAGCATCATATCGGCATAGACCCATCGAGGACATAAATAGGGCATTTCACCAATACGATTTACAGACCTATCGCCATCAAGCTCAATTGTAAATGATGCTGTTGCTCCAGAATCGACATCTACCAGAAATACCAGTTCATCGGCACGCTGATCCCCATCAAGGTCATCAAGCTGGGACACAGACTCA
>CADBSN010000218.1 GCA_902797255.1 uncultured Bacteroidales bacterium
CATCATGATTCTTTTCATTTCTTTATGTATCATTTAAAATAAGTTGTCCATTTGACGCAATTATTATTCAATCACTACAAAAAAATGGTGTTTTTTTCTATTTCGTCTGCAAAATTACAAAATAATCGACAATCTACAAGTCGGAATCATGAATAATTAATTAGAAACTTGTCAATACATCCTATTTATCAGCTTTCTTGGCAACTCTGTGTATAAATAATAAGGTATAATAGACTTAGATTCTTGTCTTTGTTCAAGACATAATTCATATAGAAAGGAAATGTCACGTACTGAGATTTCCTTTCCCCAAGAGAAAAAGATTTTTCCTCTAAAGGTTTCTTCTGTTCAGCGTCTGTGAACGCATGTTCAGCGACGCTGAATATATATTCAACGACGCTGAACGGAGATTTCTCCTAGAGCTAACAATTCTTCCCTTTAGAGGTAGGCAATTACCTCCATAGAAGGACCAATATTTGCTACACTTATTGCACCATATTGAGTACCCAAAAACTGTTGCTTTGCATAATATTAGCGAACAGCAATACTTTCTTCTAAAGTTGTTTTTATGAAACAAGCAAAATGATTCTTTCGATACATTATCGGTAAATAGTATCGTCTTTTTCTTTGTGTTTCAGCACTTTTTCCGGAGAATGAATATTCTTTTAGAAAAAAGTTGTAACTTTGCAGTGAAATTTGTACTAAGGCAGGGAAAATGCAATGTTTGGCATCTTTTTTTGTCAATTTAAGTATCTCATCAAAGTAAGAGTTGTAATCAAGAAGGTAATCAGTTTAGATTCTATATTATGATGCGTTTTGCAAAGACACTTTTTCAAATTCTAATAGCAGTTGTTGCATTGTGTTGTGGATTGGTGGCTTGTGATGATTCGAATGATGATTCCTATGTCAATCAGAAACTGAAAGTGGTAGCGATTCCTGATTTCGTATTCAAAAGTTCGGATATTGTACTTTCGACCACAACCAACACGCTGGCCACACGTGCTGGAGATGATTATTATACTCGCGATAACGCTGCGTGGATGGAGGAGACGGACGATGTGTCAGTTAAGTTATATGTTACAGAAGACAGCGACAAGTTCTTGTTGGTGGATAATGTGGAGGATACCGATTTTAGAGCGGTCTTGATATCTGTTGATTTGCGTACCTCTACTGATGTGGAGGTCTTTATGCCAATTGGTTCACAGCACTTCTCTTATAATAGTCAGGTAGCGTTAGAGATGAGGTCAATGGTTTATACCAACTCGATCCAGGCAACTAATAAGATATCGAAACTGAAATCCATTTATGGTGAAGCTGCTATGACCTGTATTGTCAATAGTGACACAGTTGTTGCAAAGATAGGTTATGGCCGAATCGAGAACGGAACAGAAGGTGTTGAGTTGACAGTAACGGGAGTTTCAGATAGAGTAATTAATAATTTGCGGCATTCATTCGATGGAGGTCTACGCATAGAAGCTTGGAATTATTTCAAGAGCTCAATCTCACGCGATGCTTTGCGTAACATCATCCATTCTAAAACAACAGTAGATTTCTCGAAGTAACCTGCTATTTCCTTCAATCACGTATAATTGATTGTTATAGGTGCAAAATTTATAGAGAAATGTGTCAATTTTGTACCAACACCCTTTTTTTTCTATGATTCGTTTGGCTATAATAAGATAATGTGTTACCTTTGCAATCTAATAATGGAAGCAAGTTGAAAGTGCTGTTGTTTTCAATTGAATCTGATGACTAATCGTGTGGAATGAAGTGCAGAATCTTAAAAACGTAACTGACGAATATCAATCAAATTATTAATTTATACAATTTCAGGTATATTATGAAGAAAATCTATGTTCTTTGGAGTTTAGCGATTGCTACTCTATTTGCAAATGTGTTCTTCGCATGTAAAAGCGATGACACAATTGAAGATTTCTACAGACGACAAGGGTTTACTATGGAACTTGTAAAGACACCGGATTTCGTCCTTTATTCTAACGGAAATGTGCTTGCAAGTACACTGACAACTAAGGCTGAGACAACAAGAGGAGAAGGTACTGCTGCGGTTTATAATACATGGAATGTTCCTGAAGGTTATAGTTTTCCTTCTGCCATGTCTGAATCAGACAAGCAGACTGTTTTATCGGCTATAGCATCTGCTATAGAGACAACTACTGATGCAACAGATTATTATGTTCAGTGGGTAGGAGGCAATCCATTAGGATTAGCAAATATTGGTATAAATGGATTAGTACTTTCTGGTACTAACCAATATTATTGGAATGACGCCTTGTTTACAAACAACCCGCTAAACAATGTAACATTTGAGAAGAATGGTACAACTGTTTACAATAAGTTTAAATTGTTTGGTATAAATGGTGGCATTTATCTGGGCCTGGACGGAGATGATGATAATGTTTACAATGATTGGGTGTTCAAGATTATTCCAGCTACAGGAGGTCAAGGTGGTTCTGGCACAGATGTTCATGTGAATAGCAATTACTACAAAGTGATGGACTGGGAAAACACCACAAAGGAGCACATGCCTGCAGAATATGCACAATATGTAGATAATGCTCCTGCAAAAGGTGACCGTGCAAACATGATAGAATCTGTTACTCAGGATGAATATGATTTCGTTATGCAGTACCTTGCTGATCATCCAAACGAAGGTGGCTTGACTTGCGACCTCACTACTTATTTCATCCAAAACGTAGGTGGTAGCTTTGATGAATACACATTCGAGGATTATCCTACTTTGTATGATTATAACAATACAGGACATAATGTGGTGGGAAGTAGTCAAATGGATTTTGTTGGTTTCTCAAAACACAGAAACGACTATAATGCCGTAAGCGGTCCACGTGCTCTCTGTGTCAACATTCCTGTGGAAGACCCAACCTATCATGATTCTTGGGGTGATAAGAACAATACAAAGCACAATGCATACAGATTCTATGTCATCAAGTATAATGGCGAAAACAACCTGTACCTCTGCTATGACTACCAGACAGAAAAGAATTCTGGCGAATATTTCTATGGCGACAAGGTCTTCAACGATTGGGTAATCAAACTGATTCCTGCTGATGGAAGCGATCCAACAGAGCACGTTACAGACTTAAAGCCAACTAACCCAACAGATCCGACAGACCCAACAGATCCGACAGACCCAACAGATCCAACAGACCCAACGGATCCAACAGATCCAACAGACCCAACGGATCCTGTTAATCCTACAATTCCAGATGTTAAGGGTGAAGTAGAGGTGAACTTCTCGGTTAATGACGAGAAAGAAAAAGATGATTATATCGCAACGAAGCTCTCTATTCATATCCGTGCACTCACTGATGTAGAGGTATTTATCCCAGTTGAGCGCGATTACTATTGTGATGTTGACGATATGGCCATCGTGCTGAGCCATAATCTCAATGTGGAAGAATATTATCCAGGACAGAGCTTAACATCAAATGGCTATTCTTACACATACACCGTAGCAGGTGAATACAAGAAAGGTGATGAGACTTTGACTGCAAATGAAGAAATCCACATTTCTGTGACTTACGAAGCAGAAGGTATCCGTGTAATAACCACAGGTGTCACTCAGGCAGCTATCGATTATCTCCGATACAAGTATCAGGATGGTATCACAGTAGAAATCTGGAACTATTTCAATAGCGAGATTCCAACATCCAATGGAGAGGATAGGACTCCTGTAACTCGCGCTACACTCAAGCCAAAATTCGATGCAACCACTGTTTCCTTCTCGGCTAGTCCACAGTATTATGTTAACGCATTTGCAATGCTGTATGATTACAAGAAGGAAGACATCCATGTTTATATGAAGGAAGATGGCAAGCCTTATCTGTTGAATGTAGTAAGAAACGCAGAAGGTTCTGTAATAAGCGAGACAAAGACAGATAATCTGCTTGCCCAGAAGTATTGGGTAGCAAACGAAGATGGTACGTTTAAGGAATTCGTAGGCGAGAAGAACGAATGGGATTGCACAGTGACACCTCCTTCTTCATATGGTATAGTTGCTGTAAACAACGGAGCAAACCCAGCAAACTGGAATGTTATCTACGAGAAGTAATTCGTAACACCTTATTATATATAGAAGCAGCAGGTAGCAACAAGCCACCTGCTGTTTTTCCTAAGAAAAGATTGATGATTAAAGTTTTTTTTGTATCTTTGCAGGCAATAAGATACAATATCAAACATATCTGAATATGAGAATCATAAGAATATGCTGTTTGTTGGTGCTGACAATTTCGTTGTCGGCTTATGCTCAAGATGTCAGAATGCCTGTGCTGGATATTCATTTTGACGCGGTAATTGTCAGAGATATGCCATACGCCAATGGAACGATGAAACTGACAGATGAAGACGGTCACGTGATTGAAATGCCTGCCAAGTTCAAGACTCGTGGAGCTACTGCTCAGCAATATTTGATGAAGCCATCGCTCAATATGAAACTACGCTCTTCCGACTATGAAGAAGAGGTTGACAGTGCTTTATTGGGGATGCGCTCATGCTCATCTTGGATTCTCGACGCAATGGCCATCGACCGTATCTGTATGCGCAACAGAGTGGCGTTCGACATTTGGAATGAGTTCTCCAAACTGCCTTACGAAACCAAGTTCGACAGCCGTAATGGTACAGAAGGCCGATTCGTAGAAGTGTATATCAACGATAACTACTACGGCATCTATTGCCTGTCAGACCGCATCAATCGTAAACTGCTCGACCTGAAGAAGGTGAAGGAGACGGACGATGGAGAGTTGGTGCGTGGTGTGCTCTATAAAAGTGGCACACAGAGCATCTTAGTCCAGAATGAGTTCTGCTACAACGAGGATTACACAGCATGTGTGATTGAATGGCACAATGCTTGGGAACTTTCCTTCCCAGAGGATAACGCCAACGAGGCTGTATGGCAACCCCTGCAAGACGCTATCCTAAGAGGAAATTCTGTCGCTTACGTCAATAAGTACTTCTTCCTTGAAAACATTGCTGACTATGAGTTGCATGTAACTGCTTTGGCCATTGAGGATAATATGGGAAACAAAAACCATTTTTTCTCTATTCGTAATATCAACAAGGACATTGATGCGGCTGATCCTGATGATTCCGACCGCAGACGTTTTGTCATCACTCCATGGGACCTCGACACAAGTCTGGGAGGTGATTATTGTGGCAGCAGATATAATGGAAATTATACCGTATGGCCGATAAATGAAGTGACTAAAAATGCTTTCTATCCTATTTCTGTCATTCATAACAATGCAACTTACCAAGCTATCCTCAAAAAGCGCTGGATGGAAGGACGTAAGGGTGCTTTCTCCGTTGCCTCAGTCAAGCAGAAACTGGAGACTTATCGCGACCTCTTTATCAAAAGTGGAGCTTGGCAGCGAATGATTGACAGATTTGGAGTCCAAAACGGAGGTCCTATGTTGGTAGCCGACCTTGCACAGGAAATCAGTCTTATTGAGCAATGGTATGAGACCCGTTTCCACGAAATAGATGAATACTTTGGCATAACAGATGAGATTAAAGATATCACAACTGATACACACCAAAACTCTGTATATAACCTCAGCGGACAAGTGATCAGCCATCGCACCAAGGGTGTCATCATCCAAAACAATAAAAAATACCTCGTTAAATAAGAATAAGGATAACAAATGGCTGGCAAACGTAATACTTTCAGCAGTTCTATGGGCTTCGTACTTGCAGCAGCAGGTAGTGCGGTAGGACTAGGTAATATTTGGCGTTTTCCGTATTTGGCAGCACGTGATGGAGGAGGGCTATTTCTGCTGATTTATATCGTGTTGGCTGTCACTTTCGGATTTACGCTGTTGATTACGGAAATTGCCATCGGACGACGTTCACAACAGGGTCCCCTTACTGCCTATAAGTTCTTCCATAAGAAATGGGGCTTTATCGGACATTTGTCGTTCCTCGTTCCTTGTATCATTTATCCCTACTATTGTGTGATTGGGGGGTGGGTGCTGAAGTATTTTTGCACCTATGTGTTTTTCCAAGGTCAGGAAGCCGTACAAGATGGGTTTTTCAGTAGCTTCATCACGTCTGAATGGGCTCCAGTAATCTTTATGCTCCTTTTCGCTGCCCTTTGTTTCCATATCGTATATCGAGGTGTAGAGAAAGGTATTGAGAAGTATTCGCGTATCATGATGCCCGCACTCTTAATCATCATTGTATTCATCAGTATTTATGCCTTGTTTATCACTCATACTGATGCAGACGGTACGACACGTACAGGTCTACAAGGTGCCGCAATCTATTTTGTCCCTAATTTTGAAGGAATCACACTGAAGCGTTTCTTAATGATAGCGATGGATGCAGCAGGTCAATTGTTCTATTCGTTGTCGATTGCTATGGGCATTATGGTGGCTTATGGTTCATATATGAAGAAAGACGTGAATTTGGGAAAAGCTGTAGACCATATTGAAGTGTGTGACACACTGATAGCTGTGTTGGCAGGCTTGATGATTATCCCTGCTGTCTATGTGTTTATGGGTACAGAGGGAATGTCAGCTGGTCCGGGATTGATGTTCGTCGCTCTTCCTAAGGTATTTGATTCACTTGGTATCTTTGGTCCGTTTTTGGGTATACTTTTCTTCGTGATGGTATTGTTTGCAGCCATTACAAGTGCGGTTTCTATTCTAGAAGCATGCGTATCAAGTGTGATAGACCGCTTCCATTGGTCACGTCGAAAATCTATTTGTATCCTATCCATTGTCGGTGCAGCTCTTTCATATTTAGTTTGTCGTGGTTACAACGACTTCTATTTCGAATATATGCTGCCAAATGGTGCAAATGCACAATTGCTCGACATCTTCGACTACGTTAGCAATAATGTCTTGATGCCATTTCTGTCCATCTGTACTTGTTTGCTAATTGGATGGGTAGTCACTCCAAAGTTGTTGGTAGGAGAGATGCGGTTGAATGGCTATAGTTTTCATCGTAAGACGCTTTATGTCATCATGCTCAAGTATGTGGTACCTGTTATTATGGCGATACTTCTGCTTGGCGCATTTGGACTTTATTAAACCTCATAAGAACGTAATATTGATATAATGTAATTAAAATATGATTAAACGTAATGTTTTATTGAACCCAGGACCAGCTACAACAACTGATACAGTGAAGATGGCGCAGGTTGTACCTGATATCTGCCCACGCGAGAAAGAATTTGCAGGACTGATGAAAGGATTGCGCTCAGACCTACTCAAGATTGTTCACGCTCCAGAAGATCAGTACACCTCTGTTCTATTTTGTGGATCGGGCACCATTAATATCGATATCTGTATCAATTCTCTGGTTCCAGAGGGAAAGAAAGTGTTGGTTGTTAACAATGGTGCCTATAATACACGTGCTGTGGAGGTCTGCCAGATGTATCATATTCCATATATCGATCTTAAGTTGAGTGTATATGAACAGCCAGATTTGAAAGCAGTAGAGCAAAACTTGAGAGATAATCCCGATATAGCAATGGTATATTGTTGTCATCATGAAACGGGTACAGGCATTTTGAATCCTATTCGGGAGATAGGTGCTTTAGCTCACGAATATGGAGCAATCTTTGTTAGTGATACCACATCTTCATTAGGCATGATTCCACTTGATGTGATAAAAGATAATGTGGATTTCTGTATGGCATCAGCTCAAAAGGGTTTGATGGCTATGAGCGGCCTATCATTCATTATTGGGAGAACTGATATCATCAAAGCCAGCAAGAGCTATCCAACACGTTCATATTATTGCAATCTTTATATGCAATATGATTTCTTTGAACGTACAGGTGAGATGCACTTCACACCTCCCGTTCAGACTATTTATGCAACGATTCAAGCATTGAAAGAATACTTTGAAGAAGGTGAAGAGGCTAAGTTCGCTCGCCATCGTGCAGTATATGAAGCCATACATGCAGGATTGGAAAAACTAGGATTGGAGACTGTAATCGACCGTAACATAGAGTCTGGATTGGTGGTTTCTGTGAAATACCCTGATAGCTCTAATTGGAGTTTCGAGAAGGTACATGACTACTGCTATGAGCGTGGTTTTACAATCTATCCAGGAAAGATTAGCACCACTGACACCTTCCGTCTCTGTGCTCTTGGCGTGATTTATCCGAAAGACATAGAAGACTTCTTCTTGGTATTGGAGGAAGCATTGAGAAAATTCAATATCCAGATTCCGAAAAATGAGTAATTACACAAGCTTGATACCGTTTCTTCATAGCTGAAGTGAGGGGCTAAAGCATGTAACGGCAGTCAACGATAGGTTTTTCTGTCAATTGCCTGATGTTTGAAAACTCTGGCCAAGCTGTGGTGATTACTAACACGTCTGCTCTGTCAATTAATTTCTCGTAATCATTTTCATAACAGATAGCTAAGTTGGCATAATATTGTTCGAACTCATCATTCGCTACAGGGTCATATCCTACAATGTTGGTATAACCAAGTAACCGTAATTGATTAATGATCTTTGCAGATGGTGTATCGCGTACATCGTCGCTACCTGGTTTAAACGACAAACCTAGAATGCCGATAATGCGTTGTTTGTTTGTGCCTACAACATGTGCAATCTTTTTAGCTATCTGAGTGGGCATTTGATCGTTGGTGCTGATGACATTTTTTAGGATTTGTGCATCGAATCCAGCGGTATTTGCTACAGCATAAAGTGCATTGGTATCTTTTGGAAGGCAATAACCGCCATATCCACAGCCGGGATAAACATAACTTGCCATTGTCGCTCCACCCCATCTCTTGTCTTCATGCAGGATACGGAAAGCCGTAGCAACATCGATACCACCAATTGTATCGGCTACTAGGCTCATCTCATTACTATAGCTGATAAGAGTGGCTAGGAGTGTGTTCGACAAATACTTTATAAACTCGCCAGTATTTAATGAAACACAATGAATAGGTTCGTTAACTGTGGAATATACATTACGAAGCATTTCGGCAGAACGTTCATCGCTGACACCAAGGACTATGCGGTCTGCTTTAATGAAGTCATCCCAACAATGTCCTTCACGTAGGAATTCGGGGTTATTAGCAACACCTAAGGCTTTTCCTACGTTGATACCTTTCTCTTCCAAATAGGGAATGATTTTTTGTGAGGTAGTTGAAGGTGGAATCGTAGACTTGACAACCAGCACTTGGTACTTATCTGTTGGTCGTACACTAAGTGTTTGATCGAGGGCACTGAAAAGGTATGTGAGATCTGCCTGTCCGTCTAAGCCGTATGGTGTTCCAACACAATAATAGACGCAATCACTATGTTTAACAGCCTCATCAAGTTTATCAATGCCGATTGGGTGGAAATGATTACCAAGATGACGTGTTAACGCCTCATCGAGGCCAGGTTCAAGGAAGGGCAATTGTCCTCCTTTAATGGTTGCCAGCCGCTCGCTGTTTATCTCTACTCCATAGACGTTATGTCCGTACTCTGCAAAACCCAACGATGTGGTTAGTCCAACAAAACCTAATCCAAATACAGTGATTGTCATATAGCTGATTATTATTATATTTTTAGCTTACCATTTGTATTCACTCTTGTTACTTTCCTTGAGGTATTGAAGAAAACGCGAAACGCCTTCTTCTACAAATATCGTGGGATTATAATTAAGTACTCTTCGAGCTTTGTCAATGCATGGACATCTACGCTGTGGATTGTTAGTGAGATACTCTTTATCTTCTGATATAGCATAACGAACCTCACCCTTGTATCCGAATATTTCACGTCCGGCATCAACATATATATTTGCCAATTGTGAAATGGTAATCTCTGGTTTCTCTATACCGATGTTAAAGTAGTCGTATTGTCCATGTAACAGAATCTTGAAATATCCGCAGACGCTATCTGCGATGTAGCAGAACGTACGCGTAGGTGTTCCGTTGCTAAGAATCTCAATGTCTCGGTTTTCCATAATAGCAAGTGCAAAATCGGCAGGTACGCGTTTGTCGCCAATACGCATACCTGGTCCATAGTTATTAAACGGACGTGCTACTCCGATGGGCATGTTATATTTCTGTGCAAAGAGCATACACATCGTCTCGCCAAACCGTTTCGACTCATCATAGCAGGCACGCGGACCAGTAGCACAAACATTACCATTATAGTCCTCAGATGTGGGTACGTGTGCGGAATCAGGATCACCGTATAGCTCGCTGGAAGAGAAAAATAAGAATCCTTTTATGTTACGTGTGGAATAGTAGTCGAGTAATGAGCGTAGACCCCAGATGTTCGCATCTAAGGTTTCAATTGGATATTTGCGGTAGAACATAGGCGAAGCGATAGAGGCCATATGGATGATGAAGTCTGCATCAGATGCTCCTTCTATGTCTGCAATGTTGTCTTTGATAATGTCGAACTTACGAAGGCCCACTTTTGGATTCTTTTTCAACTCTTGAATCCAACCTGGCATGCCTAACATGAAGTTATCAAGGCCAATAATTTTTTTAATACCCAAATTTTCGCATTCTGCAGCAAAGAACTGCATCATATAATATCCTAGAAACCCAGCACAGCCCGTGATAAGTATGGTAGAACCGCTGAATTTAGCACGCTCTGCTTCTGTGAGTCCATTGAGCGTGTGTTTGATGTCATTTTGTAAGATGGTCATATTTGTTTACATTTATTATCAATTGAGATTTTATGTAGTTAGTTTCCATGGTGCCCGATTCTCGTCCCACATCTTATTCAATAAGTCTCGATCTCGAACAGTATCCATGCATTGCCAAAAACCCTCATGGCGGTAGCATATCAATTGTCCCTCTGCTGCTAAACGCTCTAACGGTTCTGCTTCGAAAGTTGTCAAATCGTTTTGTATATAGTCAAAAACTTTGGGACTGAGTACGAAGAAACCACCATTAATCCATCCTTGGTTCACTTGGGGTTTTTCCTTGAAAGAACGGACATAGTCCTCGGAATCTATTTGCAGTTCGCCGAAACGAGCCGTAGGATGCACTGCTGTCACCATTGCCAAACAGTTTGATTGACGATAACGTTTTACTAACTCCTCTATATTCACATTACTAACAGCGTCCCCATAAGTCATCATAAAGTCCTCTTGACCTATGATATTTTTCAGCCGGAGCACGCGTCCGCCAGTTAGAGAAGCTGCTCCAGTGTCAACAAGTGTTACACGCCAGTCGCGAGCATGTTCATTAATATACTGAATGGATCCACTGCTTAAATCGATTGTGAAGTCGTTATTACGGGCATAGTACTGAAGGAAATAGTCTTTGATGACTTCACCTTTGTAGCCTAAAGCCACAATAAAATCTTTATAACCATAATGGGCATAGTGATTCATAATATGCCATAAAATGGGCTTACCGCCAATCTCTACCATAGGCTTAGGAATCTGTTTCGTGTACTCAGATAAACGAGTGCCGAAGCCTCCGGCTAATATGATGGTTTTCATAGGCTGTTGATGAGTTTGCAAATCAATTGAATATCATCTTCACTAAGTTCGGGATGCATGGGAATAGAAATAATGCGTGAGTATACCTCGTCTGTGATAGGCAAATCCACATCCTCATGGAAAAGAGTGAGATGGTGATTAGGAGCATATTGTATCCCATATTGTATATCATTATCTTTCAGTTTTTGCTCTAATTGTGGGCGCTTGCCTTCAAGAATTTGTAAAGTAAAAATATGGGGGACAATATCTTGTTTGTAATCCATCTGTGTTAACTTAACATAAGGGGTGTCCTTTAGTAACTCACAGTAACGTTGAGCAATATAACGGCGACGTTGGGCAAACTCATTTTCAAACCGAGAAAGCTGTACCTGACCAATGGCTGCAAAAATATTGCTCATATGATAACGATATCCTTGCTCAACTACATCAAATTGCCAGCTACGTTGGCCAGAATAACGTTTTTCCGAATCTTTTTGCACACCCAATAAACGGGCATCACTCACCTTTTGGATTACTTCGTCGTCTGCTGTAAGAATAGCTCCTCCTTCACCTGTGGTGATGTTCTTAATGCCGTCAAAAGAAAAGCAAACGACATCTCCTGTAGAGCCGATTTTTTTGCCTTGATAACTACAACCGAAACTATGGGCAGCATCTTCAACCAAACGTAGGCCATGTTTTGTGGCAAAGGTCTGATACTCTTGAACCATACAGCAATTACTTGCGTAATAGACTGGCATCATGGCAGTGGTGCGAGGGGTAATTCGACGTTCGGCATCTTCCAAATCTAGTGTCAGCGTATCAGGTCGAATATCACAACTGACAGGTGTACATCCAGCTGCTCTGATTGCTTGATAGGTTGCAACAAATGTAAATGATGGTACCAATACTTCGTCACCAGGTTTTGTTACAGCCTGAATTGATAGGTGCAATGCAGCAGTTCCGCTGTTAACGCAGATGGCACGTCGGCCTCCACCAATGTATTGCTCTAGTTGATGTTCAAACTCACCTACGATGCTTCCCATGCCTAAATAGCCGACGTCTTCAATAACATGGGCAACAGCTTCAGATTCACCTTTTCCTACAACAGATTTCGATAATCTAATCATAAAGAATACATTTTTATGCCACAAAGTTAATCAAAATAATTGAAAGTACAAAATTTTGTTGTATCTTTGCAGCAAATATTTTTAAAAACAATGGCTAATTATAAAATCGAAGACATACACCAGCATATTTTAAAAATTCTGGTAGTGGTTGATAAGGTCTGTAGGGAGCATGGCATACGCTATTGGCTTTCTGATGGTACTATGTTGGGTGCTGTGCGACATGGAGGCTTTATCCCTTGGGATGATGATGCCGACATAGCAATGCCTCGCCCCGATTTTCAGCGTTTTATTGAACACGGTTCTGAATGGTTACCAGAACCATTTGAATTACAAACATTTGAATTAGACGAAAACAGCAGTTGTGCATTACTGAAAGTCATTGATGGTAGTACCACACTCATTGAAAGGTTGTCTCTCAATCAGATAGGTGGTGTATATATTGATGTATGCCCTATTGATGGCATTCCAGCGCAACGATGGCGTCGTCGTCTGCGCATCGGATTGGTTCACATGGTAAAGACATGGGTGTATCTGCGTAATCGAGACCCCTATAAACGTGGGCATGGCTACACATCCTGGCTCCCCCGATTGTTACAGGCTACAGTGAAAAATATCACTCTACAGCGATTACAAAAACGCATACAGACAGCATACGATTACGAGACAGCTCCGCTTATAGCCGACTATGATACTGGTGATCGTAGTACTATGCCACGTGAGGTGATGGGAACGCCTACC
>CADBSN010000219.1 GCA_902797255.1 uncultured Bacteroidales bacterium
AAAGACCCCCTCTGCCCTTTGGGCATTCAATGGTCTTTACACCCCCTTCGGTTCCCCCGTTCTCGGGGGACAGAAACCCCCTCTATGGGGAGGACTTGAAAGTTGAAAGGTGGACGAAAGCCAAAAATGAAAACTGGGGCCAGAAGAAATGTAACAGAATCGTAACACGATTTATTTCTTCACGTCTGTGATTCTTCGTACCTTTGCAGCGGATTTCAAAGTCAAGAGTCAAGAGCCAAGAGTCAAGAGCCCCTAGACTCTGGACCCTAGACCCTAGACAACATAAAAAGAATATGATTGGATTATTAGATTGGATGGATGAAGGTACGCGCCAGACGGTTACGATTGCCTTCACGTTATTAGGTTCCCTTGCATTACTTGTGTTTGGAATGAAGATGATGAGTGAGACGCTACAGAAGATGGCAGGGCCTCAGTTGCGTCATGTGTTGGGCAGAATGACAACCAACCGCTTCACGGGCATGTTGACAGGTGTGGTAGTGACAAGTGCGGTGCAGAGTTCGACTGCTACGACTGTGATGACAGTCTCGTTTGTGAACGCTGGTCTGCTCACACTCGCACAGGCTATCAGTGTCATCATGGGAGCGAATATCGGAACAACCCTCACGGCTTGGATCATGTCGGCAGGATTCCTCTCGTTTAATGTGACGGACTTCGTCTGGCCTGCGTTTGTGTTGGCCTTGATATTGATTTATCGAAAGAGTCAGGCGAACTTCGGAAATTTCATTTTCGGTATTGCGTTCATGTTCTTGGGATTGGGTACGTTGAGACAGACTGGTGTGGATATGAAGCTTGGAGAGCAACAGGCTGTGTTGGACTTCTTTGCGTCGTTCGACCCTCATAGTTTCACCACTACCATTTTGTTTTTATTAATAGGTGGCATACTGACCATGTGCGTGCAGTCGTCTGCCGCAGTGATGGCCATCACGATGATTCTGTGTTCGAGTGGAGCGCTCCCAATCTATCAGGGTATCGCATTGGTGATGGGTGAGAATATCGGAACAACCGTCACGTCCAACCTCGCAGCCCTGACAGCCTCTACCCAAGCACGCCGTGCTGCCTTTGCCCACATGTTCTTCAACTTGTTTGGTGTGTGTTGGATGTTGTTGGTGTTCCATCCGTTTATCGATATGGTATGCAACTTGGTAGGCTATGATACTGAGTTGACACGTGAAGCTGGTGAGACGGCATTCCTTGCCAACGCAGCGAAGCTGAGTGTTGTGTTAGCTGCCTTCCATTCATGTTTCAATGTGGCTAATACGTTGATTCTGATTTGGTTTATACCACAGATCGAGAAGATTGTTTGTAAGATCATCAAGGTTAAGAGTAAAGGACAGAAGTCGAACGACGAAGGTCCTGTCAAACTGCAGTATATCGATGGTGGTTTGATGCATACTCCGGAAATAGCTGTGCTACAGGCTCAAAAAGAGGTGGTGTTGTTTGCAGAACGAACATCGAAGATGTTTGGAATGGTGAAGTCGATGCTTGAAGAGAATGACGAGAAGATATACGAACAGATCTACGAGCGTGTGGAGAAGTATGAGGATATCTCTGACCGCATGGAGGTAGAGATTGCAACCTATCTGGAGAGGGTAAGTGGCGAACGCCTCAGTGATGACACGAAGGGCAAGATACGAATGATGATGCGTCAGGTAGGAGAGATAGAGAGTATTGGCGATTCTTGCTATAACCTGGCACGTACGCTGAAACGTCTTCGTCAACAGCACACAGAGTTCACAATACAGCAATTGGGCCATATTCAAGGTATGATGGCGATTACAGAAGAAGCCCTTACCCAGATGAACCGAGTCCTGAGTGGGCGACGTGAAGATTATAGTGTGGAAGACACTTACAGAATTGAGAACGACATCAATCTGATGCGTGACAAATTGAAGGCTGACAACATCACTGCGATTAATGAACAACGATATGATTATGCGCTTGGTGTGCTCTATTCCGACTTCATCAGCGAATGTGAACGCCTTGGTGATTATGTTGTGAATGTCGTTGAGGCGCGTTTTGGGAAATGATGGGTCGCTTTTACTCCATTGGAGATAAAATATCGTCTCGGAAGTAAAATTTACAGACTTTGTCTTTGTATATCTGTTGGCTTTTACTATCTTTGTCCTCGAAATGAACAAACAACGTATATTGATAGTAGACGACGAACCGGACTTATGCGATATTCTGCGATTCAACCTTGAGGCAACTGGCTACGAGGTGGAGGTGGCGTATGCTGCTGAGGAGGCTTGGGAGACAATCGTGAATTGTAAATCGTCGAATAGTAAATGTCCTGATCTCTTGTTGCTCGATGTGATGATGCCTGGGATGTCTGGTTTTGAGTTGGCCAAACGGCTCAAGGCTGATAGTTGTACCGCAACCCTTCCCATCATCTTCCTGACAGCCAAAGATTCGGAAGAAGATACGCTGTATGGTTTCCATGTAGGTGCAGACGATTACGTGGCAAAGCCTTTCTCTGTCCGTGAAGTGATGGCAAGGGTGAAGGCTGTGTTGGGACGTACACCACAGATCAGCAATGTGTTGACGTATCGTGCGTTGAAGATTGACCTCACATCGAAGTTGTTGAAGATTGATGAAGAACCCGTAGCGCTGACGAAGACGGAGTTTGAATTGCTGGCTCTTTTGTTCACCCATCGCGGACAGGTGTTCTCGCGTCAGGAACTCATAAAACGAGTGTGGCCATCCGATGTTATTGTGACAGACCGTACGGTGGATGTCAACATAGCGCGGTTGCGTAAGAAGTTAGGCGTCTATGCATCGTGTATAGGCAACAAATTAGGATATGGATATTACTTCAACCAATGAAAAAGAGATTGACTGAAGGACGTAAGATGTTTTGGAGCGTGATGGTCATCTTTGCCATCTACGCCATTTGTTTCATTCTCTTCGAAGACTATGACCGTATTTATCTCCAACCATTCGAAGAGGCTAGCGACTGGCATTTTCTTGTTTTTTCTGTCGTAGTGATGGGTTTGTTAGCTTGGCTGCTTAAACGCTATTCACGTCGAATGGACAAACGGATTGTCAGGGACCAGACAGAAAAGGAAGGTAAGATTCGACGCGAACTGACACATAACATCTCACATGAATTGAAGACTCCTGTTGCCAGCATATTAGGTTATACAGAGACGCTGCTTGAGAATCCAGATATATCACCCGAAACCCAACTGCAGTTTATCCAGCGAACTCATCTTCAGGCCCAGCGATTGACGGCTTTGCTGAAAGACGTATCTATGCTCAACCGTTTGGATTACGCGTCTGAGCAATTGGAGTTCATGCGTGTAAACATATCCGAACTGGTGTCGGACATCACTCAGGAAGTTGCCATACAACTCTCTGACCGCAGTATGACCTTGAAAAACTACATGCGTGAAGATATTGTTATCCAAGGAAATCCCATGCTACTCTATAGCATTTTCCGTAACTTATTCGATAATGCCTTGAATTATGCAGGTGAAGGTACATGCATTCAGATTTATAGCGAAGAACAATCTGATTGCTGGAAGTTCCGTTTCGCGGATAATGGAAAAGGTATAGGGCAGGAGCATCTGCCTCGCATCTTCGAACGTTTCTATCGTATTGATAAGGGGCGCAGCCGCACACTAGGAGGAACGGGCTTGGGATTGGCCATTGTGAAAAACGCTGTGAACTTACATGGAGGTTCCATTAAAGCGCGTGAAGCAAAGGGTGGGGGATTGGAATTTGTATTCACCCTGAAGAAATCATAGAATAAAAAAAGGATGCAAGCGCATCCTTTTTTACTATCTACGATTGTTCAGCCATTTCTCAAGAGTGGCGAGCATCTCGTTGCGATAAGCGAACCACTGACCAAATCCGTAGCCGTGACCTCCGTTGGGATAGATGAAGAGGGCGCACTCGTTACCTGCTTGTTTCATGGCTGTGTAGTAGGCTACTGCGTTGGTGACAGGTGGTACGAGGTTGTCGTCGCTCGAGAGTACGAGGAAAGCTGGAGGCGTCTCACGTGGTTTCACTTGGAGATTGGTTGAGAACTCGCGTACGAGGTTCGCGTCTTTCAGGCCTTCCTTGCCGAGGAAGTTCTCGCATGAGTTCTGGTGAGAAACCTTCTCGTCCATAGAAATGACGGGATAGAACAGGATAGAGAATTTTGGACGTATAGCTGGATCAGATTTCGTTGAGATGACTGATGCGAGGTGTCCACCTGCCGAGAAGCCCATGATGCCCACCATTTGTGGATTAATGCCCCATGCTGTAGCCGAGTCACGTACGATGGTGAAGCCTTTTTCTGCATCGCTGATAGGGATGGTGCGGTCGCCCTTTGGCATACGATAGTTGACCACGAAGTAGGCGATGCCGTGTTCGTTCATCCAGCCTGATGCCAGCGTACCTTCATGTGAATTCGAAAGAAAGGAATAACCTCCGCCAGGGATGCCTACAACAGCCTTTCCGTTTGGTTCTTTGGGCAAAAAGCACACCATCTGTGCTGAACCGTCAGGCGTGAGGTTCAGGGTAAATTCTCTTGCTGTCTTGTCACTCTTCTGTTGCTGTTGGCCCATTCCGCCAAACATGCCGAACTGTGCCATTGCTGCAGTTGTGATGCAGAGCAATCCAACTGTCAGACCAATTTGTTTTAGGTAAATTTGTTTCATAATAAAAAGGTATTAATTTAACTGTCTATTCGTTTGATTGTTTTTTCATGGAATTGTTTAATCAGGTTCTTCATCGTCTTCCTTTGGCTCTTGGCTCTCGGCTCTCGCCCCTTGACTCTCTACTTCCTTGAGGGTGGTGCCGTAAGTGGTACGGAGTACTTTGAATTCTGTACGACGGTTGATGGCATTACAGATTTCCTGTTCGTCATCCTTCAGCTTCAGGATGAAAGCTTCGGTGAGGGTATCGCCTTCGTTGAGGAATTTGTGGGTCTCGGCCAAACGTCGGCGGACGACCTTCGGGCGGCTCTCGCCATAGCCCACAGGACTGAGACGGTCGGACTTGATGCCGTGGTCGATGAGGTAGTTGACAACTGACTCGGCACGACGCTGGGAGAGGCGTTGGTTGTAGGTGTCCTCGCCTTTATAATCGCAATGGGCTGCCAACTCGATGGTGATGCTAGGGTTTTCGTTCATCATGATGACAAGACTGTCCAATGCGGTGGTTGAGGCTTCGGAGAGTGTGGCCTTATCGAACTCATAGAAGATGTTGTTGATGAGTACGGGCACATTGATTGGTGGCAGAGGGAACTGCATGACGTATGCCTCACTTTCTTCGGATGGCTCAGTCTTGATTTCCTGTTTAATGTTCAGGTAGCCTTTGCAGGTGCCGAGGAAAACATATTCGACATTCGGCTTCAGCACCATTGTGAACGAACCGTCGCCTCGCACACTCAGTTTCTCGTTTGTTCCGTCATTACCTACTACGTAGACCAGAGCTTCCGGGAGCTCATAACCGTCTTTCTCGTACAACCATCCTGTGACAGTCTGGACAATTTCGGGCAGTTCGAAACTATAGATGTTTTCCCAACCTCTGTTGGCATCGCCTCGGCTTGAACAGAAGTAGCCACGATTGTAAATGCCTTCGAAGGTCATGCCGAAATCGTCGGAGCTGCTGTTGAGCGGATACTGCTGGTTCTCCACAATCCATCCTTTCAGGCTGTCGTTCACTGCCTTGAAGATGTCGAGGCCGCCCATACCTGGATGACCGTCGGAAGAGAAATAGAGGTCGCCGTTAGGACGGAACGAAGGAAACATCTCGTTGCCGGGTGTGTTGATAGGACGTCCGAGATTCTCCACGCCACCGAATCCTTCTTTGGTGATACGTGTGCGCCAGATATCATAACCTCCCTGTCCGCCTGGCATGTCGCTGACGAAATAGAGCCATTCACCATCAGGACTGACTGCCGGATGGGCATAAGAGGAGAGGGTGTCTTTGCTGATTTCGCACTTTGCAGGTTTGCCCCAAGCGGCGTCGGAGCGTGTCGAACGGTAGATCTCCGCATAGCGAGGATAGGATGGGTCGCTACTGCATCGTGTGAAATAAAGGGTCTTGCCATCAGGAGAGATGCAACTGACACCTTCGTCGTATTCGGAGTTGATTTCCGACTCAATCACTTCAGGCTGTTTCCATTTCTTGTTCTCGTCTTTCCTGGCGTAGAACATATCAGCACTTTTCACACCGCTGATGCCGCTGAGGTCATCACCTGTGGCATCCTTGCGTGTGGAGGTGAAAAGCATCTGGTCGGAATCGTCGCCGAAGAGCATAGGTGAGTAGTCTGAACGCGAAGAGTTGAACAATGCTTCTTTCTTCACCTGATAGAGGTTGGGATTGGCTTTCCATTGAGGTGCCAGTTCACACGAACGCATTCCTGCAATCGCAAGTTGGTTGGTCTCGTCCAGATCCAAGTAGGCAGCAAAACTCTCCTGAGCTCCTTTGTAATTCGCCAGTTTCAATTGTTGTTGGCCGAGATAGAGTAGGGCAGAGGAGTCTGGATAATGATAGCGTACAGCATTTTGGAAGGCCTGCATCGCCTTCTGCGGATTATTGATGCGTTTGTAGCAAAGCCCCATGCGGAAAGCACGGTCGGCACGTTTGTCCTTCTCTTTCGTAGGGATACGCTGGTACGACTTCTTGTATTGTTGGGCAGCCTTATAGTATTCTCCCATCGCATAGAACTGCTCGCCTTTCTTGAAGCTTATATTTTCGTTGCTACAAGAAAAGAAACTTACTACCATCAATACACTCAAGACTATGTAATCAATCTTTCGCATTACCGCATACTTAAAAGGTTTTTTGCGCTGTCTAGGGTCTAGAGTCTAGGGTCTAGGGTCTCTTGACTCTCGGCTCTCGGCTCTTGCCTCTTTATTTTAAACGGAAAAACTATGTTTTTATTGTGGAAAACATAAACAAAAAGTTGCCCGAACCAAATTGTTCGAGCAACTTTTAATTATTTCCTCCCCCTCGGGGGACTTAGAGGGGGGTCGGGGGTCTGTTACTTCACGAAGTACTTCTTTCCATCAATGATGTTCAAACCCTTCTGTGGAGCAGCTAACTTCTGGCCTGCGAGGTTGAAGATTCCATTCGCAGCAGTATCAGCCTTGATGTTAGTGATGCCCTCTGGTACGGATGGTCCGTAGTAGATGAGGTGAACATAGTTGATGTTCATGTAGTCAGCGCTGATGTATTCTGGCTTATCGATACCAAGTGTCAGCTT
>CADBSN010000220.1 GCA_902797255.1 uncultured Bacteroidales bacterium
AATCATGATGTCATCTATGGAGTGGGTAATCGTACATACCAACGTACTATTGTTTGTCGGCTTGTAGGTAGCGATTCCACACCCATTGGAGCTAATGCCAAGTGTGCGTAGTTGAGCGGCTAATCCCTGTAAGAAACTGAGTGAAGGTTTATATCTGTTAATTTGGGCTCTTGTGCAGTTATAGGCATTGCCTCCAAGACTGAGCGGAGTCAAATAAGGGTTTTTGTCATCCCAACACCATCCGTTACCCAGACAGAGGGTATCTTTCATCGACAAGTCAGCATATAATCGTCCGTTGATTTGCTGAATGCCTAAGCTTTTTATTGCTTCGGAAATCTGCTTCAAATGGTCAGCAGACAAGTTCGGGTCAAAATCGCCTACGACGTAGATATTGCCGTTCAATACAGAAGTGCCATTCGATGTAACGGTACCATCAGCATATACTGCGGTACGGTATTGATGAGCCCCACCAAGCACATCAAGAGCAGAGATAGCTGTCAGCAGTTTTTGTGTCGATGCTGGACGCATCATCTTTTGTTGGTTATAGGCAAAAACAAGGGAGTCACCTGTCAAATCGTAAACACTGATGCCTGTGTTGAAATAGCTTCTGTCAGCCTCCTCGGACAAAAGGCGTAGTTTTGCTGTGACTCGCTCTCCCCATTCCGTGACGCAAGAGTCAATGAGCGTAGAGTCCGTGACCTCTTGACCTCTAACCGCTTGTATATTAGTTATAAATGCCAAGTAAATGATACCTGACAGAATTTTTATCGTTACCTGTTTTAGTTTGCTGTTCATGATTGTTTAATTTTCATAATTTGATTGATGAAATCCTCCTCATGTTGCGGAATCACACTCACGGTTTTCTCATCACCATAGACAACAATCAAATAAGTGATGAGGGCCTTGTGCCCGATTCTCACCTTACGAATACGTTCTATCCGTTTGATATCACTAACAGGAACCACTACTATCTTCGATAGTTTACCGTTCGATATGGTCAGTTCGGTTTGACTAAGCTTATACTCTGTGTGGATAGATCTTTCGATGACAATCAATAAAAACACGAGCGATGCCGCAATCAACAGTCCATTGCCTTCCCATATCAGGTATACAGTCAATACAGATAAAAGGATAATCAATATCCAGTTGGTTATCTGCAGTCGGGCACGATATGTACGAGTCGGAAACATCTGATTTGTTCAATAATTTCGCAAAGGTAATAAAAAAAAGGTAAAAGTGAAGAGTGAAAAATGAAAAAAAGTATAAATAGTAAATAGTAAATTGTCTAATCGTAAATAATTTACTATCTTTGCATTCAAATAAGGAATGTTTCATTCCTTGATGAGTCATTAATGCGAACGAATAATCAAAAAAAGATATTGTTATGAAAAGATTTTTATTTATCATTTGCTGTTGGATGCTTGCATTGACCTTTGTGAATGCGCAGTCATTGGAACAGAAAAAGATATGTGCCCTGAAGTGGACACTGCAGCAAACATTCTACAACAAACCAGAGGGACAGCAGATTGCTCGTCTCAACGTGTGTGATTTCAAATCATTGAGCGATTTTCAGAAAAACAAACTAGTCAGCGACGCAATTAAGAAGATTTCAAATCCTGCAGATCAGGGACGCGTGAAAAACATCCTAAATGCCACTGACGGTAGCGATCTGGAGTCTTATGTACCTGCCGGTGCTAAGAAAGAGTTCAAGGCTGATCTTGATAAGGTGAAATCAATGGCACCCACTACAAATGAAAGTGAGGAGGAAGAAGCAACCGAAGACGAAGAGGTTGTAGAGGAATCTATAGAGGCACCTGCTCCAGACATTCAGCCAGTAGAAGAGCAGAATGCTGAACAGTCTGCAGAAGAAGCTGCAGAAGAAGAAACAACTACAGACAACTCATCTACCACATCAGATGGAGTTTCTTTCCTTGAAGCTGTTCTGATAGCCTTAGGTCTTTATATCATCCTGTCTGGATGCATCTACTTGTTCATCCGCTCAAGAAAGAACGCACAAAAGAACGAAGAGTTGGTAACGATGGATCAATATCGTGCAGAACGCGTCCGCTTGATGGAACGTATCAAAGCCGTTGAGATCGAAGTGGAGAATATGAAGAACGCGAAACATGAGGCAGCTAGCGAAAAGCGTGCTAGCGCTCCTGTCATTCCAGCCCAACCAGTAGTAGCTCAGCCACAACCTTCAGCCGTGAAGCCAGAACCTCAAGGAACTGAACCTCAGTCACAGTCACTGTTCCCTGAAACGGACATCGAGCCACAGGAAGTAGTGGAAGAGCAACCTGTTGTGGCACGTCCGAAGTTCTCTGCCGTGATGTTCTACCCTGTACCTGTAGACGGAGTTTTCGTAAACGGGACATCCGATATCGAAGTAGGTAAGTCATTGTATATGCTCAAAACCAGCGACGATCAGAATGCTACATTCCAGATTCTAAATACGCCAGAAGCTATTGCAACCGCATTGATTTCAATGAATGAGATGGTGAAACCAGCATGTAAGATACTGAATACTGTGGCAGCACCTGTTGAGATACTTGCAGAGAAACTGGGAACCGCTGAGCGTGAAGGTGATGGATGGAGAATAACAAATAAGGCAGTAGTAAGACTTATTTGATGGTACCTCCACCGAGAATCGAACTCGGATCTAATCTTTAGGAGAGATTTGTTCTATCCATTGAACTATGAAGGCAGTTTTGAGACTGC
>CADBSN010000221.1 GCA_902797255.1 uncultured Bacteroidales bacterium
CGTAACAGACTTGTTGAAATAATTAAAAGGAGGAAAGACAATGAAAATTATATTGAAGAAAGACGTCCAGGGCTTAGGCTACAAGGACGAGATCCTCACAGTAAAGGATGGATATGGTCGTAATTATCTTCTTCCTCAGCGTTTGGCAGTGCTTGCTACTGACAAGGCTGTTAAGGCTCTCAACGAGGAATTGAAGCAGCGTGCTCATAAGCTCGCTAAGATTAAGGCTGACGCAGAAGAGGAAGCTAAGAAGTTCGAAGGTATTCACCTTACTATCGAGGCTAAGGTTTCAGACGGACAGGCTATCTATGGTTCTGTTGGTCCAACTCAGATTGCTGAGGCTCTTGGCAAGGCTGGTATTGAACTTGATCCTAAGAAGGTACTCACTAAGGGCGTGAAGGCTCTGGGTCAGTATACTGCTCAGATTCAGCTTCATCGCGAAGTACATGTAGAAGTACCATTCGAGGTTGTTCCTGATGCAGATTCAAAGCAAGCTTTGGCAGAGATTGCTGCTCAGAAGAAGGCTGATAAGGCTAAGGAAGCAGCAAAGGCAGCTGAGACTGCTGAGGACGCAGTAGTAGCTGCAGAGGCTGAAGCTGAGGCTGAGGTACTTGAGGCTATGGATGCTCCTGCTGAGGCAGCTGAATAAATCCTGTAGAATTGATTAAAAGCCATTTCTTAACCTGTTGGTTTTGAAATGGCTTTTTTGTTTTGTGTTATTCCAGATAATTCAGTTCTCGATTGATGGCTTGCAGCTCATCACGGATGAATTTCAGGCGGTCAATCAACTCTGTCTTCTTATTGGGATTCCCTTTCTCGCGTTTCATGGCCTCACGGGCACCCGAGAGGGTCATACCGCGTTCTTTGACGAAATGATACACGACACGAATGGCCTCAATATCTTCTTTGGTATATTGACGGATGCCTCGACCTACCTTCTTCGGATGGATGGTAGGGAATTCCTTCTCCCAAAAGCGAAGCAGAGATTCTGAGACATTCAGAAGCTCTGATACTTCGCGTATGGAATAAAAGAGTTTTAATGGTTTCTTTGCCACAATAACGACCGTTTTACTTCTTTTCCGGAATATTCTTCAACAGTTCTGTCACGAAGTCGTAGAACTTGCCGACACTTGGGATGTAGCAACGCTCGCTTGGAGTGTGAGGTGAGAGGAGTGTAGGTCCGAACGATGCCATATCCATCTCAGGATATTTTGGCCCGATGATTCCGCACTCGAGTCCTGCATGACAAACGAGGATTTCAGGACGCTTGCCGTACATCTTCTCATACACATCCGACATAGCAGCTACGAGTGGGCTCTTGGTGTTGGGCAGCCAACCGCTGTAGCCTCCTGAGAAGGTCACCTTCATACCTGCCATAGCGAAGCAAGCCTTCAGACCGTTACACAGATACATCTTCATGCTGTCCTGACTGCTTCGAGCCAAGAGTGCAATCTCTGCCTGTCCTTCGGCGATGTTGATGATGGCCAGATTGCTGGATGTCTCAACAATCTCTGGGATGGTTGGGATGTTGCGCATCACACCGTTCTGTGCAGCAAGAACGGCATTGATGAGGTTGGTCTGTACCTCGTCAGGAATTGCTGTTGCAGGGATGTCGCATGGAGTGGCTGTCAGTTTGATGCCTTCCGTCTCGATGTCGCCAAACTCACGGCAGAAGGTCTCAGCACACTTCTCCACCATTTCCTTGAACGCATCTTCCTTTACCTTCGGAACTACCACTACAGCCTCTCCGTCGCGAGGAATTGCGTTACGCATATTGCCTCCGTGCCAGCTGCAGAGATGAGCCATACCGGTGTTGACTGTTGCGAAGAGCACACGAGCCATCAGTTTGTTCGCATTTGCGCGTCCCTGATTGATTTCCAAGCCTGAGTGACCACCCAGCAGACCTTTGATAGCGATATCGTAGGCTACCATTCCTTCCGGATTGATATCCATCTCCTGGTATTCCATCGTGCAGACTACATCAAGACCACCTGCACATCCGATGGTGATTTCGCCTTCTGTCTCGCTGTCGAGGTTGAGGAGATACTTGCCCTTGAGGGTATCTGGTGCCAGTTCGAAAGCACCATACATACCTGTCTCTTCATCACGGGTGATGAGTACTTCGAGTGGTCCGTGTTCGAGTGTCTTATCTTCTACGACAGCCATCGCAGCAGCTACTCCCATACCATCATCGGCTCCGAGGGTGGTATCTTTGGCACGCAACCAATCGCCATCGATCCAAGTCTCGATAGGGTCGGTCTCGAAGTTGTGGTTGCTCTCCTTGGTCTTCTGTGGCACCATATCCATGTGTGCCTGTAGGATAGCGATTTCGCGGTTCTCATAGCCAGGCGTAGCAGCTACTCGCATCACTACGTTGCCTGCGTTATCGATGAACGCCTCAGCTCCGTTCTTCTTTCCGAAGTCTACGAGGAATTCAGCTACTTTCTGGGTGTGTCCTGACGGACGTGGAATTTGTGTCAGCGCATGGAAACAACGCCATACATTCTGTGGTTTTAAATCTAAGATTGTCATAACGATTTGATTTATTGATGTTGATTGAGATTAATCGGAAAGGGCCTTTTGGGCTTAAAGGGCTCATAGGTTTTCTGCGACCTGTTGGGCTTCATCGTCTCGAACGGTTTCTGCATCATCAGACAGATGGCTGAATACATGCCCAGTATGGGGAGGAGTCCTGTCTGGATGGCATGAACGACCAGCACAAATGTCTCTGCATCGGCAGCTACCTGCACGCCACAAAGCAACAGAACGGTCTTGACGGCAAAATGCCACGACCCCATTCCATTGGGTGTAGGCACAATGACAGCGAATCCTCCTACCACGAAGGCCAGCAGGGCTGTCATGATGCTCAGCGACGAGGTGAACTCGAAGCAGAAGAAGGTGATGTAGAAATGGAGGAAATAACTGCCCCAGATGCCGAGGGTGTAGAACACATATAGTGGTTTGTTCTTCACTTTGCTCAGTGAGAAGATACCCACCTTGACATCATTGATGATTTTGCGCAGTTTGGCAAACACGGTTGCCTTACGGATGAAATACCATAGGAACAATACTGTCACAACGATGCAGCCAGCTGTAACGATGTAGCCGGTTGTTGTGAACGTCTGCAACCATCCCGTCAGGCTGGTACCTGTCTCGTCGAAAAACAGGATAAAGGTCTTGATTTGCAGCACGAACACCAGCAGGGTCATCACGATAAGCAGGATGGAATCGACAATACGTTCTGTCACTACGGTACCAACCGCCTTGGGGAACGAGGTTCCGTCGTATCGGCTCAATATCCCACAGCGAACAACCTCTCCTGAGCGAGGGACGATCAGGCTGGTGGTGTAGGAAATAAAGACCGCATGGATGCAATTCATCGTCTTGGGATATTCGAACAGCGGTTCGAGGGTTTGCTTCCATCGTAAGCCGCGAAACACCTGAGCCGTCACACCAAACACCAACGAAAACGCCATCCACCACCAATTGACTTTAAGAAGCGCACCTTGCAGTTGCACGAAGTCAAACTCACGATACATCCAATACAAGATGGCACAACCAAGTATCAGTGGTAATACAATATTCAGTATGTTTGTTAATATTTTGCGCAGTTTCATCTAAATAATCGGAATCATAATTCCTAAATCATAAATAATCCTTATCTTTGTAGTGCAAATTTATGAATAAAAAGTGAATAAGCGACTATGATGAGGGAAGAAAATACAAAAGTGAAGCCAAAAAAGTTCCTAGGACAACATTTCTTGACCGATTTGTCTGTCGCAAGTCGTATTGCCGACACGGTCGATGCTTGTCCGGAGATTCCTGTGTTGGAAGTCGGACCAGGAACAGGTGTGCTCACTCAGTTCCTGTTGAAGAAAGACAGGGAACTCAAAGTGGTGGAAATCGACCGTGAGTCTGTGCCCTATCTGCATACCCACTTCCCTGAACTGGGCGACAACATCATAGAAGCCGATTTCCTCAAGATGGACCTCAAAAGTGTGTTCGGAGGTCGTCCATTCGTGCTCACAGGCAACTATCCCTATAATATCAGCAGTCAGATATTCTTCAAGATGATTGACGAGAAAGCGCTGATACCTTGTTGTACAGGCATGATTCAGAAAGAAGTGGCCGAACGAATGGCTGCCGCTCCAGGAGGCAAGACCTATGGGGTGCTGAGTGTGTTTGTGCAGGCGTGGTACGATGTGGAATATCTGTTTACCGTCCACGAGAACGTGTTCAACCCTCCGCCCAAGGTCAAGAGTGCCGTCATCTGTATGAAGCGTAATAGTCGGGAGTCCTTAGGTTGCGACGAGAAACTGTTCCGCAGAATCGTAAAGACCGTATTCACCATGCGTCGTAAGATGATGCGAAACGGGATGAAGCAAATCGTTGGTAAGGATGCTCCTTTGCTTGAGGATTCCATCTTCAACAAACGTCCCGAACAGTTGTCTGTTCAGGACTATATCGATTTAACCAACCAAGTGAGCGACTATCTGTCGGGCAGCTCGCTGTGATGCACCCGCATCGCCCAACCGATTACGCATCTCTGCATAGTCGGCAAGCAGCCGGCTGCGAGCCTCACCACCTTTCAGTATCTTTCTTAACTCCGCTTCCAACCGTCGGGTGTTCATCTGGTCGCCAATCAGTTCGACGACAATTTCGCGATTCACGATGAGGTTGACCAGCGAGATGTATTTTACTTTCAGGATCATCCGTTTCAGCGCGTTAAACAGTTTTCCGCACGCTGTGTAGTAGCACACCACTTGTGGCACATCGAAGAGGGCTGTCTCCAACGTAGCTGTGCCAGAGGTGACCAACGCAGCCTCCGACTGCTGCAACAGCCGATAAGTCTGGTCGAACACCAGCTTCACATCCATATCCTTGGGAATGAACCTCCTGTAATACTCCTCCTCGATGGTCGATACGCCAGCGATGACAAACTGATAATCCGCAAACTGCTGAGCAGTCTGCATCATGATGCGTAGGTTATCCTTGATTTCCTGACGGCGGCTCCCAGCCAGAACGGCGATGAGCGGTTTGGCCGACAAACCAAACGACCGACGGAACATCTCACCCGTCTCTTGCCCCTTCTCGCTCGATTTAAACCCCTCTACAGCATCCACACACGGATTGCCCACATAGTGGATAGGGTAGTGGTGACGTTCGTAGAATTCCACTTCGAACGGCAGAATCGAGAACAACTCATCCACATCCCTCCGTATATTCTTGATTCTGTGCTCCTTCCATGCCCAGATCTTAGGCGAGATATAGTAATAGATAGGTATGTCCGAGTGTTTGCGAATATATTTAGCTATGTCGAGGTTAAAGCCAGGGTAGTCCACCAGTATCAGCACATCAGGCTTCCACTCCATGATGTCACGTTTACACGCCTTCATGTTCTTCAAGATGGTGCGCAGATGAAGCAACACAGGCACGAAACCCATGTAGGCCATCTCCCGATAGTGCTTCACGAGCGAGCCACCCACACCCCTCATCAAGTCCCCACCATAATAGCGGAACTCAGCATTGCTGTCTTCCAGCTGCAATGCTCTCATCAGGTTCGATGCATGTAAGTCACCCGAAGCCTCACCAACAATCAGATAATACCGCATTACTATTTACCATTTACTATTTAAAGTCGAGAGTCGAGGGTCTAGCGTCAAGAGGGATCTTGAACTTTGAACTCTTGAACTTTGAACTCTTGAACTTTGAACTGACTATAAACTTTCAACTTTCAACTTTCAACTTTCAATTTTCAACTTTCAATTTTCAACTTTCAACTTTCAATTTTCTTCAGCTCTTCCATCACCTCATACGCCGTGATGTCCACTTTCGTTGGAGTAACTGTCACATACCCCTCCTTCAGCCCGTTCCAATCCGAGTTGTCGTCAGGTCTGTCCGCACTTGCGAACTCACCCACCAGCCAATAATACGTGTAGCCACGTGGGCTCGTTCTCGCTTCCAGCTCCTTCGTCCATACCCCTTGACCCATCCGACACACCTTCATCCCCTTGTATGCAGGCACATCAGGAGCGTTCACGTTCAGGCACACCCCATTAGGCAGTCCGCCCTTCAGCACATACTCCATCACCCTTCGGATGTACGGCACCATAGGCGTGAAGTCCGTGTCCATGTTGTGCGAACAATGTGAGAACCCAATCGACGGAATCCCCTTCAGGCAACCCTCTATCACCACTCCCATCGTACCCGAGTAGTGCACGTTCACCGCCGAGTTGTCCCCGTGGTTGATACCGCCCAACACCAAGTCAGGCTTACGGTCGCAATACTCCGACAAACCCAGCTTCACACAATCACAAGGCGACCCATTACAGACATACACCTTCAGTCCCTGTTCCTCCTTGATGAGGCGTGAAGTCAGCACACTTCTGAATGTTACCGACAAAGCAGCACCCGATCGTCCACCGTCGGGAGCCACCACCACCACGTCGCCATACTCACGAGCTATCGAACAGAGCACATTGATGCCCTTCGCCTCGAAACCGTCATCGTTCGAAATCAGTATCAAAGGTCTTCTTCCGTCATTCATCTTCATATTCATATCTTTTTCGTCTGCAAAAATA
>CADBSN010000222.1 GCA_902797255.1 uncultured Bacteroidales bacterium
AGATACAAATTATTTCGCTTTGCGCAAAATGCTACGCCTCGAAAAAATCAAATACATTTGTTCTTTGCTCGGCTTAAACGCATTTTTTCCCATTTAGCTTTTTACTATTTACTATTTTTTTCTTTAAGGAAATGTACAAATAAATAATAAGGTGTAATGCGCGCATTACACCTTATTATTTAATATGAATGATTTTCTAATTGATTAGAAGAACTTGTAACGATTGTCTGTTACATCTGCTTGTAAGTAGAGGACGTTAATCAGTGTCTGCATAGCTACACGGAGATGAGTCTGAGAAATCTGTGCCTCTTCTTGTTTTGCATCGAACTTGTCAGCAGTCTTTTTCTTGTCAACTATCTGCATTACAAATGCTCCACCTTCACCCTTGATAGGACCTACAAATGCTCCTTTCTGTGCTTTAGCTGCTGCTGCGCTTATGAGTGGCTCAGATGATGCTGTAGCACTGACGAATGCTGGTGATGCAAATGAAATATGACTGATTGTGTCAACAACAGCACCTTTTGCTTTTGCATCAGCGATGCTCTTTACACCATTGAGCTGTTCTGCAAGCTGAGCAACTTTCTTTTCGTTTGTCAGTTCATTCTTGATGTTGCTAGATACCTTGTCGAGTGGACGATAGCCTTTCTTGTTTACCTTGTCAAGGATAGCAACCAAAAGATGGTTGTTGTCACCACATTCATAGAGTTGGCTTACTTCTTTCTCTGATGCATCATCGAAAATCCATTTGAGAGCATCGCGTGTGCCGTGAATACCAGCTACGCCATGCTGATTGCTGGTGAGGTCAGGATAAGGTAGCAAGCTATAACCTGCCTTCTCTGCATTTGCTTCAATCTTTTCTGCGGTGTTGTTCTCTGCCAAGAAAGAATTGAATTTATTGTATGCTGCATTGTAAGTAGCATCAGAGAAGTTGAGCGTCTTTACGACTGCTGCAACGTTGTATTTCTGTACTGGATTGTGCTTTTCAAGCACCTGAAGTACGAAGTTGTAACCATTAGAGAGCTTAATAGCCTTAATCTCATTTGGTTGCATGCCATAAATTGTAGAAACAAAGAGTGCATTGTCTGCATCCAGATGGCTGTTTTGATACTGAACAGTTGATATCCATGTGCTGTCAGATGTTTGGTTGTATTTCTTTGCGACTTCTGCAAATGTTGCACCACCCTTGATTGCATTCACGATACTGTCTGCTGAAGCTTTTGCTGCTGCTTCGTCAGCTCCTGCTACTACAATCTGGCGATAGAGAACGCTATCTGCTTCTGTCTGCTTGTCAAGCACTTTGAATGTGTAGTATGTGTTGGTCATCGCATCGTACTTTGGAGCAGATACAGTGCCAACAGCGGTGCTGTCAAGTAAGTTGGCAATCATAGTTGGGAATGCCTCTTTTTTCTTGAGGATGTCTGTATAGAGTACCTGACTTGTGAGAAGACGACAGATGTTACCAGCTTCAGTACTGCTTGTTGAAGCAGCCAGTTGGTCAAATGCGTTTGCCATTTCTTCCTCTGCAGCTTTCTTATCTGCATCGCTTGGAGAGATAGCTACGTCGATATACTTGATGTCGCGAGTTTCCAGAATCTGCAGATATTTCTCTTTTTCCTCGTTATATTTAGCTTTGATATCTTCTTCTGTAACAGTTACTTTGTCATCAGCAATCATAGAAGTTGGCATAGCTGCGAGAAGAATATCTGTTTCGTTTGAACGGCTTTCGAAGTTCTGCTTTGCTTCTATAGGATTTGAAATCATAGCCTTTGAAAGGAGTATCTGGTATTTCTGGATAAGGCTTTGGTTGCGAATCTGCTTTTGAGCAAACATATAGTATTTATATGCTTTCTCGTAAGCATCCTGTATTTGTGCGCCAGACTCTTTCAACTGCTTATAATCATTAAGGAAAGACTGTACCAAGCTATAGTCATAGCGGCCTGTCTGCTGGTTCATGAAGATAGGAACCTGCAGGAGTTGGCTTTGTCCATTCTTGATGATTTCTGCAACCTCGTTGTCTGTAACAGTCAGACCGAGAGCTTCACACTCTTTCTGAATAAGGGTGTTCTGTACAAAGGTCTGCCATGCTTCATCCTTCACACGATTTAACTCATCCTCTCCTGAGAGTGATGAACCATTAACGATTTCATAATATCCCTGAAACTCTTCAAACAGCTTTTGGAAATCTTGGATAGAAACGTCTTCTCCATCGATTTGTGCTACTGTCTGTTGATTTTTCTGGAATAGGCTTTCACCCCCTTTGACGAGGTCGCCTGCTACGAAGAGGAATAGTGCGATTGCAATTGCTGCTACAAGCAATACTCCATGTTTTCTAATTCTTCCTAATGTTGCCATAATATCTTTTTTGTTTTACGTTTATCTGCAAAAAGCGCACAAAGTTACTAAAAAATCTTTGAACTGAACGCTTATTGTGTGTAATTTTTAATAATAAGGTGTGTTTTTGACAAATAGGATAACGATTTTACTTTTTTAGACCTCCTCTAACTTCCCCCTTTATGGGGAGAAGGATAAAGTTTATAGTCAATTTAAGGAGTTCAAAGTTTAAAGGGGAACTAGACGCTGGGCTCTGGACTCTGGACAGCGGTGGTGTCAGATCTGAACATGATAAGTTCCTGTTCTTCTGGGTGTGGAACTTCACGGTCTTCGCCCATTGGAAAAGCTCCAGAAGATGAATGAATGATATACTCCGACATAGACTCATTAGACTTGAAGTCATACCCTTCAAGGTCTTGCTCGATTCCGTCAATTGCCATATATGCCGGTGAGTAGATTTGATGTTGATTCATGTCCCAATAGAGCAATGAGGTCTTGAATGTTTCTCCTTTTAAGTTTTTTACACACACACGTCCTCGAAGCTCCCATAAGCGTTGTAAATTGTAATAATATGCAGTGTCGCAGTTGATGAAAGCATCTACATGATAGTTCTCATCAAATTTTTCGAGAAATAGTCCCTTCTCAAACGAGTAGTACGGGGGATCTTTGCGGTCATAGATGAACCAGTCTTCACTAATGATTTTGTATCGAATGACTCCGCTATCGGAAATGAGCGTACTGACACCTACACTTTTTAGGATAGGTTGGTCATCACGGTTGGAAACATCGACCGCTATTCCTGTCTCCTCTTCCTGACAACTGAACAGTCCCATGAGATGCAAACATCCCATGAGACTGACAAGAGTTATTTTGGCTAACGTCTTCACTTTTTTCGTGCCTCAGTCTTGGCTCTAGACCCTCGACTCATGACCAATTTTAACGAAGACGTAGGGTAGTGGTTTCACCCATAATTGATACAGATTGTCCTGCTTTGAGACCTTTGAAGAACGCCTCGCTCTTTGGATAGTAACCATTGCGGTAGCTTGCTATCTGGCTGTTTGCACGACCTGCACAAGATGGATCGACAGACATTGCCTTCAGACACTTGTCGGTTGCAAGGCAGTAGTAGTAGCTTCGTGTCAGCATCGCATCTGTGTTTTGGCTTGCAGCTGGTGCGCTGCGAACGATACAGTTAGCAATCATCAGGTATGCACGACCCATTGAAGGGATATACTTAAGTGCGGTGTTACAGTACTGACGACAGCCGCTGATATTACCTTTGCTATACAGAATCTGTGCGATTGAGAATGCTGTCTTACCTTTCTTTGTCGCATCGGTCTCGAGTTCAATAGCCTCTTGCAGATATTTCATAGCCCCATCTGTGTCACCTGCTTTGAGTAATTTTGCAGCCTTACCAAGTGCCGCATTTGGTGTCTTATTGAGTTCGTATGCATAGTCCGCAGCCTTGTAGTAGAGGTCAGACTTGTCACACTCAAAGTTCTGGAGAATCTTTAAGATTGTATTCAACTGAGCAAGGTCTTGCTTTGCTCCTTCTACCTTACCTTCATAAATCTTAGTAAGTGCATCACAATCTGCTGCACCTGATTTCACGAACAAGTCATTGCAGAGATCTTGTGTTGGCTGGTAGTTTTTAATGATTTTCTCTGCTTCTGGTGACAATACTACTCGCTCTTCCCATTCCGTAGAGTCTTCTGATTCTGGATTAGCAGGAATCACTTCTGCAGGATACTGCTTAGCTTCGTCAAGAAGACGTTCGCATATGTCATTTGTGTTCATGTAATCGTTGATGAAGTCTTCACGGGTCTGGTCGTCCTTCTTGTTCTGGAATCGATTGTAAGAACACTGGATAAATCCATAGAGGATATATGCTTCTACGTTTTCACCAAGGTCGTCAATACCTGCTTTAAACAACTTGTAAGCCTCCTCGTAATTTGGCTTTGGGTTGTAATAGAAGTAATCGTAAGCTTTACGACATAAGATGTTACCCTTTGTCGTTGTTGTGAGCTTTGTAGCAAAAGAGTTGAGGTCATCAAGCAACTTGATGCGTGTGTCGTGCATATTCATCATTGTGTTGAATATCTCTTGCTTCTTTGCCGCATCGGTTTCCTTCTTCAACAGTTCCTGACAGATGATATCTCCATCCTGATAAATACGAATCTGTGCAAGTGGAGCTTTGTCCATCACGACTTTCCAGGAGTTGTATGCTTCTTCGTAGTTTTTGTTCTTGAACTCTTCGCGATAGAGACTGAAGTTATTAATAACATCAATACTATCCTGACCGTGTCCGATACGGTCGTTGAAGGTTGTTCCTGCATAGCCCTGTGCGAATGCGCTGATGGCTACGGTTGCCATTACAAGGGCAGATAATACTTTTTTCTTCATAATCCTAAATGCTTATTTCTAATTGTTTGATTCCTTTTTTTCGGATATGTTTAATTTGTGTTGATATTGTTATTCCATTTTATACTTGTAGAACCATCGTTCGCTGAAGGTAAGACCTACACAGAATCTCAAATAGTTTTCAGTCAGTTTGCCAATTGTAGGGGTTGTGTTTGCGCCTGAAACGTATGGGATATTGCTATGTGCCCATTGTATGCTGAGATTCAGTTTAGGAGTGTTATAATAGATATTTCTGTTTGCAATAGGAATAGTTACTCCTGCAGAGAGTCCATATTCATAAGGCTTATCGGTCTTCATGACTGATTGGTCTGTTTTCGCATACGATTTACTGTAATAACCTCCGAATTTGTATTGTATCCGTTTCGATTCAGGTGTATAAGAGCATCCGAGAGCGATACGTATCTTGTCATTCAGCTGATCCTTTGCTGAGATGTAATTTCCTGTAGCATCTTGTACTGGGAATTTACATTTACTCCATTTTTGGAGTTCAAAATCTGCACCCATTTGCAGCTTAGTTCCTTTATAATAGGTAACTCCGACATTGAACGTGTGCGGCAGTTGGAAGGCGTTCTTCAACGTGTCGATTGTGTTGCCGTTAGAAACGGTGGATGAAGTGTTGTAGGTCTCTGTGTATCGGATAGCTCTGTTGTTAACATTGTGTCCTAATCCGTAACTGATACCTAACACGAATTTGTCTGTCTTATTGATAGGTTGGGTGAATTGTACACCGAAGTCTGCCATCCATGTAGAGATGTCTGCCTTGTAACCACGAATCTGTGAATAGGCGGCTGCATCGCTGAACTCCATCGAGGTGGCATGGGTATAGTCTCCAAACAGGAAACTACCGTTGAATCCAACAGATAGGGGTTTGCATACTTCCCATCCTGCACCGATAAATGCCTGATGGAGGCCTCCCTCACCTGTATATTTATAGATCGTGGTTATGTCCTCGTTTCCTGCCAGCGGTTCGTTATTTGATTTCATCAAGTAACCGATATTGGTGTAGGGTAGTATACCCATTGCAATTCCGAGACCTTTGGTTGCCCTGAAGTGGAATGCTGCATAATCCAAACTTGTGTTGCGGGCGTTCTGTCGTACATCCCCCATCTCGTAATTTCCGTTCTGTAATGTCAGACCTAAATCGAAAAGGGCTGTCACACTATCGACAGCAGAGTAGGAGGCAGGGTTGGCTACATTGATGATTTGTCCATCTCTGAATCCTTGAGCCACTCCACCCATTCCTTTGTTGAAGCCCATTGATCTTTCTGCTTGCATACCGAATCCATAACGGCTATATGGAGAGTTTACTCCATTTTGTGCTGTTGCGGTCAATGATGCAAACAGCAGCATCATCAGGTATTGTATTTTGTGTCGTTTCATCTCAAATTATAGCTTAATATTTCGTTTAGTCCTTTGAGAACTAGCAATTTGTCTGCAAAAATACGCTTTTTTATTTCATCTTCAAAATATAATTCGTCTCCACCCGTAAAAAATACAGAAAGATTATGATAT
>CADBSN010000223.1 GCA_902797255.1 uncultured Bacteroidales bacterium
GGAAACATTAGCCAACCAGATTCCTGCTGCCCTGAACTATTCGGCTTGTGGCATCCCCAGTTGGAACAGCGATATTGGCGGATTCTTCAACGGTTCCTATCAAGGACCTGGACAGGACATCTACAACGAGCTCTATTGTCGCTGGATACAGTTCGGTACGTTCTGTACCATCATGCGCAGTCATGGTTCGGGCACCGACCGAGCCATCTACCAGTTCGGCAAGGAGGGCGAGAGCTACTATGACATCATCAACCGCTACATCAACCTGCGCTACGCCCTGTTACCCTATATCTATAGCACGGATCGCAAGGTCTTCGCCGAAGGCTATTCATTTATGCGTGCGATGGGTATCGCCTACCCTACTGATGCTCTCACACATAGTCTGAAGGACCAGTTCATGTTCGGTCGCGACCTGCTGGTGGCTCCCGTCGTGAAGTCGCAAGCTACCCAGCGCAGCATCTACTTGCCGAAAATAGAAAATGGTAATTCGTCAAATGGTAAATGGGTTGATATTTGGACAGGTCAGCAGTACGAAGGAGGACAGACCGTGAAGCGCGATGTTAACATGGCACTCATGCCTCTCTATGTTCATCAAGGTACTATCATCCCTTGGGGACCGAAGGTACAGTACAGCGAACAGAGCAACTGGGACAACCTTGAGATACGCATCTACCCAGGTGCTGACGGACAGTTCACCCTCTATGAAGACGAACGCGACAACTATAACTATGAGGAAGGACGCTTCACGGAGATTCTTTTCACATGGGACGACAACAACCAAACCCTCACCATCGGCGCACGCAGCGGTGAGTTCGACGGAATGCTACAGAGTCGCACCTTCCGCATCGTGCTGGTAGATGCCGACAAGCGCATGGGTCTGGGCATCAAGCAGTCTGCCCGTTTCAGTAAGGAAGTGACATATTCCGGCAGCGAGATGTCTGTAAGGATTGACAACGAGCATCCGACAACGGAGAATGTTCCTGCCGTTCAGAGCATTCAGGCTACGCCCTCCAGTGTCAGTCTCTATCTGGGTCAGAGCCGTACATTTAGCATCAAAGCGAAACTGGCAGATGGCACATCACAATTTGTCACCCTCGATGCTGTTTGCGAAAGCAGCGACCCAGAGGTAGCAACCGTTCGCGACGGTATCATCTATGCCAATCAGAAAGAAGGACACGCCGACATCAGCGTCGTCTATATCGACGAACTGGGAACAGAACACCAGACCACCATCGGTGTGGATGCCTCCGTCCCCACAAACCTCTATGCATGGAAGGCCTACGACTGGTACAAGAATCGTGTAGCCGATCGCTTGGGCTCGTCCGACATCAAATATAGCAGCAAGGACAACACCGTCACCATTACCAAGACAGGAGCACAGAACATCGCCCTCAAGTATTCTGAACAGAAATATATGGAACCCGGAATGAAGTACTTAGTAGCGGTGGCGACAGATGTATCGAAAAGCAAGGAAGACTCACAGCTGTGGTACATCAACGGCATTTGGGTGAACATCGTCAATCCCGTCGACGTTCGTACCCTGCAGGACGGTCGCGTCATGATTTCATGGAGCATTGATGAGAACACGGGCTACCAACTGACAGGTGAGACCATCTTCGGAATAACTTCCACCAACGCACAGGGTCGCTCCGTCATTAGCTTTGTGGGCTTCACATCCAACCTGAAGCAACTCCAACAGGAACTGAATGAGGCTGTCGGGATAGTACCCGTTCAATCCAGTGTGAACGAGAGGAGCACCATCTATGCAATCGACGGAACTCAACGTAACCAGTTGGCGCAAGGAGTTAACATCATCACCAATGGCAGTAAAACAGTAAAGCTATATCAGAAATAACAGGGTAAGAACTAAATATGTATTTCACAGGTATCACCATCGCAGCGATGACCTTCCTCACCATAGGCATCTGGCACCCTATCGTCATCAAAACAGAGTATTACTGGGGCACACGTCCCTGGATTCTTTATCTGCTCGTCGGCATTGGATGCTGTGTGGCAGCACTCTTCATCGAGAATATCTACCTCTCGTCGTTCCTCGGTGTATTCGGCGCTTCTGCCCTCTGGGGCATCGGCGAACTCTTCGCACAACGGAAACGTGTAGAGAAAGGCTGGTTTCCAAAGAACCCAAATAAGAAAAGCCAATTCTTATCATGACATTCTCATAGTATTCCAATACGATTGTCATGAGATGGTCATAGGATATTCATACCCTTGGAGATAGAGTTAACATAGAGTTAACATAGAGTTCGCATAGAGTATCCTATGAGTATCCTATGAGTATCCCATGAGCATCCTATGAATAACCTTTGAGCATCCTATGAGCAAGGCATGTGCTTAATTCCTACGTGTCTACCAAATATTTTTACAGGAAAAATAATAATTTCAGTTTCACAAGGCTTGTGCTGAGAACAAAGCCTAATTGTTCAATTGACAACTACACTTATCAATTTTGCATATTATCTGCATAAATAGAAAGAAAGAAAAGGGGTTGACGGTAGAATCGTTGGGTGCATCCAAAGATTTGTTGTATCTTTGCATGGTGATAACGCACGCACCCGCGAAGGGCTACATATCACATGGACTAACGTCACAAACTAATTAAAAACTCTTATACAATTATTTTTAAATTATGGCAAAAAAAGAAAAACTCTTTTCGGAGTTTCAAGCGCCAACGCGTCAAGAATGGATCGACAAGATCATTGTTGACCTGAAGGGTGCGGACTTCGACAAGAAAATGGTTTGGAGAACCAACGAAGGATTCAACGTGCAGCCATTCTACCGCAAGGAAGACCTAGAGGGTCTGAAGACCGTTGACTCGCTCCCTGGAGAATTTCCATTTGTTCGTGGTAACAAGAAGGACAACAACTTGTGGTTTGTACGTCAGAACATTGAAGTGACTGACGTGAAGGAGGCTAACGCAAAGGCGCTCGACATTCTGATGAAAGGTGTTGACTCACTGGGCTTCCACTTCCCTGGCGACATGGTCAGCAAGGAGACGATTGAGGGACTGCTCGAAGGTATTGAACCTCAGTATGTGGAACTGAACTTCCGCACCTGTCAGGGCAAATGTGTTGAGTTGGCTAAGATCCTCGTTGAATGGTTCAAGGCTAAGAATGTTGACATGACGAAGTGTGTGGGCAGCATCAACTTCGACCCAATCGAGAAGATTGTGAAGGCTGGCAAGCCTGCTGCAGATAAGATTGCAAAGGGCAAGGAACTCATCGAGGTGCTCGCTGAACTGCCTAAGTTCCGCTGCATCTGCATCAATTCTGTTGACCTCTGCAATGCCGGTGCTTACATCTACCAAGAGTTGGGCTATGCGCTCGCATGGGGAAACGAATACATGCAACAGATGGTGGACGCAGGTGTTCCTGCTGATGTCGTTGCAAAGAAAATCAAGTTCAACATGGGCATCAGCGGCAACTACTTCATGGAGATTGCCAAGTTCCGTGCCGCTCGTCTGCTTTGGGCTCAGATCGTAAGTCAGTACAAGCCTATGTGTCAGCATGCCGACAAGTGTCCGAACCACACACCTGAAGGCGAATGCCGTTGCGCATGCAAGATGAACGTTTGTGCTACAACCACGACATACAACATGACGATGTTCGACAGTTACGTGAACCTACTCCGCAGCCAGAC
>CADBSN010000224.1 GCA_902797255.1 uncultured Bacteroidales bacterium
TCAAATGCAGGATCATTAGTACATTAGCAATGGATTTCATAATAAAAGCTGCATAACAAGAGCGGCTCCCCATGCGGACTATATATAGAGAAAAAAAAGAGGATGTGCCTATTTTGACACACCCTCATCTTTTTTATCCTCCCCATAGAGAGGGGCTTCGACTCTTGACTCTCGACCCTTGACTCTCGACCTGTTCTTCCTCAGAATTCATATCCGAGGTTGAGGAAGATGTATGGTTTTTTGGTGTGGTTGCTGTATCCGATGGTGGCTCCGACAGGTCCGACGAGTGTGTTGCAATAATAGGCGATTTGTCCGCCAAGCATGGTGTGGTGGTCCATGAGTTGTTTCAAATGGGCCGATTGTTGGGCTCCTGCCAAGCGTATCTGTACGTAATTGTTGTTGCCGATGCGCTGCTGGGCTTGAAGCTGGATGGCCACGAATTGGTGGTCGACGTACTCTATGTTGCCGATGCCGGCAAAGGGCATTTGTTGCTCGACATAGTGGCCAAACCAGTCGCCGCCAATGGTGGTGCCGAATACGGCAGGAATGGTGGTGCCGAAAAGAAGGCGTCCGTAGAGCATGGGCTGGATAGTGAAGCGGCTGTTGAACGAGAACGATATGCGCCAGTTGGCATCGACGGCGCTCATGCCAGGCTTGTCGTCGAGCTGGGTGAAGTTGTCTGTCAGATAGGCGTATTCAGCCTTGAAGCGGGCACCACGGGTTGGAAAGTACCAGTTGTCCTCGCTGTTGTAGTTGATACGTGCATGGTAGCTGTAGAAATGTTCGTTTTTGAGTGCTCCCAGTTTGCCGTTCTCCGTTCCCAGCATGTTGCGATAGTGCATGTAGTCCCACCGTAAACCATATTGGACATTGAAATGCTTCAAGTCGTGGTTGAGGGGAATGAATTCGGCTTGGAACTGGTTGTAACGGATGTTGTAATTGCGCTTGCCTTCGAAGTAGATGTCCACGTCGTTGCGCCGGAATGTGTAACTGAACGTGGGTCGTACGAAACTGCGTGGATGGATGGTGAGTTCGCCACGCGCCATCATTCGCTTACCAAGTCGCACCGTGAGATCGGTGTTGACGGGTATGGCGGTCTTCAATGGTATGTCAAGGTCGAGTTGAACGGCTGCAAATTCCTCCGTGTCGAAGCGTACACCTGCATGCAACTGCACCGATTTGCGCTCACCGGCAGAGAGAATCACTTGCACGCCGTCGGCTTGTGGTTCCAATCTGCACTCAGCGGTCTCATAGAACAAATCCACACGCATTGATGTGGTCAGTTCTTGCTCCAGTTTGGCATCGATGCTGTCTCTTTTGTTCAACCCGAACTTGTGGCTCAGGAAGCGCTCAGCCTGCGGCGTCATGTTTTCGAAGGTGTATCCAAGGACGTGCTGTTTCTCTGTCATAACCTGCGGTCGTAGCGGATGCAGGATAGTGGGGCGGAATGTGTCGTCGATACCGATGCGATGTTTCAAGGCGATGATGTCGTCCCAGTGGCGCATGGCCTCTTCTTCACCGCGACGGATGAGTGTGTCGATGGCTGCCTGCGAAAAACTGGCCGACCCGTAGCCCTTGGTATCGACTTGCATGTGCAGGTCGGTGATGGCGAGGTTTTCGTCGAGCTTGTTCTTACAGTTCACGTCGATAATCTGACTGAGGATGCTCATTGCGCCACCCACTTCTTCTGCACTCTTGGGTGCTCCCTGAACGGTGACACCGATGATGACTTCTGCCCCCATTTCGCGAGCGATGTCGGCGGGGTAGTTGTTCTTCAGACCACCGTCGACCAGCACCTTGTTGCCGAATCTGACGGGCGAGAATGCGGCTGGGATAGCCATCGAGGCACGCATGGCCTGTGGTAGCCGACCGCTGTGGAAGTCGACTTCGCTGTTGTCGATGATGTCGGTCGCTACACAGGAGAAGGGTATTGGCAGGTCGTGGGTGAAGTCGATCGAGTCGGTGAATCCTACGCAGAGTTGCTGGAACAGTTCGGCCAGATTCTTACCCTTGATGAGTCCGCCGGCCTGCTTGTTGCGCTTTCCGATGGTCAAGCCCGTGGTGTATAGATAAGTGTTCTGTTTCCGACGGTCGTTGAGGCTCTGCCGGCGCAAGTCTTCTTTGTCGGTGATGACATAGCTCCAGTCTTGTACCCGGACCATCGAGTCGAGCGCATTGGCGTTGTAGCCGATGGCATAGAGACCTCCGATGATGCTGCCCATTGATGTACCTGTCACGATGTCGACGGGAATGCCGGCACGTTCCAGCACCTTGAGCACTCCGATATGGGCCATGCCTTTCGCTCCGCCGCCGCTGAGTACGACGGCCACTCGTTTTCTGCCGATGGCAGTACTGTCGGTCTGTGCGTTCATCATGCCACACGTTAGCATTGCGACTGCGAGCAATAGAAACAGTTTCTTCTTCTTATTCATATAATGTATAGATGTCAAAGTATTATGAATTCAACTTTCGGAAGTTTTCACTTTGTTAGGAGTTAGCGCTACGCTCGAAGTTATTGCTTCGCTCGGAGTTATTGCCTTCGGCTCGACAAATGAATGCTGATGATTACATCCTCTTGTATCGTCGGAGCGAAGAGCATTGCTCAAGCGGTAACTCCGAGGCCGGAAGGCCGCTAACTTCGTTAACTCCGTTTACTTCAATAAAGTGAAGCTTGCGACACTTATATTATGAACTCTCAAATTAATCACCTGCAAATTTAATAAATAGTTGACTGCCTCAAACGAAAGTTTCATGTTTTTTTATGAATTACGGGCAATAAATACGCAGGTTTTGCGTTTATTGTTGTATGAAGTTTCAACATGTGACACATTTTCTTGCGTGCCTGATGGCTGTCATGGCATGGGTTGTTCCTGCTTGTCTGATGACGGAGGGGGGGGCTGCAAGTGCACAAACACGTAAGGTGATGAACCGCCCATATATAGACCAGCGACCCTTCCATTATGGTTTCCATGCGGGATTGCATGTGCAGGATATAGAGTTTACGAACAACGGATATATCGACGCGAACGGAAATCAGTGGTTTGCTGATGTACCGAACTACGATCCTGGATTCACGGTGGGCATCCTCGGTGAACTGAAACTGCATAACAATATCGCCTTGAGAGTGATTCCTACGATGCATTTCGGTGAGAAGAACACGTGGTTCTATAACCAGACAACGGGTGAACACCAGATTCAGAACATGAAGTCGACCTATATCTCCATCCCGATTGACCTGAAGTTCACGGCTGAGCGTTTCAATAACTACCGCCCTTATGTGATGTGTGGTGTGAATCCGATGTATGACCTGACGGTGAAGAAGCAGCGTAACCTGTTGTTGCGTCCGTTCGATTGTTTCCTTGAGGTGGGTCTGGGTTGCGATTTCTATCTGCCTTATTTCAAGTGTATCCCCGAACTGAAGTTCTGTTTCGGATTGCTGGATATCATCAACAAGAAACGTAGTGACCTGACGGACTCTACGCAGATGATTTATACGCAGGGCGTGGAGAGGGGACAGAATAAGATGATCGTGTTGACGTTGTATATAGAATAGAACGTTCAGGGCGAGGCTACAATGGGAAACCTTCTTAATCTAAGTATTTGCTGAAGTCGACGATGTGGATTTCAGTGGATTTCTTTTCCTTCTTTTCTTTCTTCGGCTTCTCTTCCTTCACTTTGACTTCCTTTACTTTCTCTTCTTTCACTTTTACGGGCTTTTCTACTTTGGCCTTTTCCTCCTTTACTTTCTGAGGCTTCGTGGCCTTTACCTTCGCTGGCTTTGCGGCTTTCTCTTTCTTGCTGGCTTTTGGTAATGCCAGAGATGGTGTGCCTGCAAAGTGACGGCGTACGGCTGCGACGATTTCTTGACGTGAAGGGCGTGAGGTGATGTTAGAGATTTCCTGCACAGGTGCACTCTCGTTGCCGAAGCGGTCGGTGGCTGTGACTGCATAGAAACTCTTGGTGAGGGCTCGTCCTGCTATCTGGTAGCTGGTGGTGGGGACGCGCTGTGCCAGCAGGTTCTCGGCCTTGGTCACATCGACGGGATAGATGTTGCTACCATAGATGTTGAAATGGACGGTTTGCCAACGGCCTTCGTTCATTGGCTCGCGGAAGTTCCAGCGGATGAGGCCGTCTTTATAATAAAGGTCGGTGGGTTGTGAGGGTGCTACGGTATCCGACGACCAGGTCATGCGTGTGGTGAGTGCTGGGTAGGGGAAGAACTCCTCGCATGTGGTGTCGTAGATTCCTTTCTGGTTACGTGTGAGGTAGTCGCTGCGATAGAAAGCGATGCCTCCCATACCTGAGTTGCGGGCGGCGTGCATCTCGGCACGTACGTCGTTGAGTTGCCACTTCCCTTCACGTGGATCGAGGAAATAGATGCCAAGTCCGGCTGCGATGGGATGTCCGTAACTGTTTTCTGCCCAGTCGTAGACGAAGGGGTAGAAGTGGTCACCCTGGAAGTACATCATGGGGAAGAGCATGTCTTGTATGTTGTCGCGCAACCATGCTTGGGGATCTTGGTAGACTCCGTCGTAGCAGTCCCAACCTCCCGAGCGGTAGCGGGTCATGCTGCGATACTTGCCGATGGGGCTGCTGCTGAGTTTCACCCACGGCTTGACGGCCTTCACCACATCGTGAACACGACGGACGATACGGGTGATGTTGTCGCGTTTCCAATCGGCTTTCGTCATGCCCGATGATGCTTTGTAGAGGTTGTCATCGCTGAATCGGTATTGGCTCTCCGGATAGCGGATGTAGTCGAGGTTGATGCCGTCGACATCGTAGCGTTCGACAATCTCACGAGCGATGGAGGCGATGTAGTCGGCTGTGCCTGGCTGTCCTGGTATCATGAACACCTCGCCACCTACGGTCTTGGTGAGGTTGGCGTGATGACGTGTGACGGACTTAGTGCCGTAGGAACGTTGGCGCTGTGCCGTTCCCAACGGGATGCTGACGAGCCACGTGTGGAGCTCCATCCCCCTTTTGTGACACTCTTCGATGGCGAAGGCCAGTGGGTCGTAGCTAGGGGCACGTCCTGCTCGTCCTGTGATGGTCTCGTCCCATGTCTCGATGTCGGATGGATAGATGACACTGCCACGGATGCGTGTTTGCAAGATAACGGCATTGATATTGGCTCGCTGCAGTTTGTCGAGGATGGCGATGAGCTCTTGCTTCTGGCGCTCTGTGCTCGCTGCATCGATGGCTTTGGTGCGTGGCCAGTCGATACCTCCGATGGTGGCCAGCCATACCGCCCGCTCTTCACGCTTAGGGTAGTCGACATCGAAAATGTTCTGTGCCGAGGCGACCATAGATAGCATGAAAAGTACCAATAACCAGATGTTGTTTGCAATTCTTCGCATCGTATTCGTCAATTTTGCTGCAAAGTTACAAAATAATTCATAATGCATAATGCATAATTCATAATTTTTCGTAACTTTGCGGCATTATAAATAATAAAGCATGAAGAAATCCATTTGGCTACCCATCCTCCTTCTCTGCGCTGGTGCCGCAGTATATGTCTATTCGGGAATCGAGTACAATGCGTGGGTGGAGAATGTCACATTGATGATTGTGGATGTGGCCATCGTGGTGGCCCTTCATTTCATGTTGAAGAAGAAGGAGGCCTATGAGGCAGAACGAAACAGCAAGTCACAATAAAACTAGATAAACAATGAAGAAATTAGTATTGGTAGTGTTGCTTACGGTAGCAGCCACAAGTGCTTTTGCACAATTTGAGAAAGGAACAAAATACGTAGGCGCATCGCTTACAGGTTTGAACTTGGCCATCAACGACCGTCAGCATCTCTCATTCGGTCTCGATGCCAAGGCTGGTTATTTCATCAAGGACTACTGGATGGTAGAAGGTACGTTCGGTTGGCATACTTCGAAAACCCATCTCGACCGTTGCCAAATCGGAGCTAAGTTGCGCTACACGCAGATAGAGAACGGATTGTATTATGCCTGCGGATTGAAGTATCTGCACGAGCGCAAGAGTTTCAACGACTTGCAGCTCACACCCGAACTGGGCTATTGCTACTATCTCAACCACTATATCTCTGTCGAACCTGCCATCTACTACGACATGAGTTTCACCAACTTCTCGAAGAAGAGCGAGGTGGGCCTGAAGGTCGGAATCGGATTCTATTTCTAATATGTAAAAAGGATGCGCCAATCGCGCATCCTTTTATTATCTGTCCTCCCCATAGAGGGGTTTCTGTCCCCCGAGAACGGGGGAACCGAAGGGGGTGTAAAGACCATTGAATGCCCAAAGGGCAGAGGGGGTCTTTAGTTGAA
>CADBSN010000225.1 GCA_902797255.1 uncultured Bacteroidales bacterium
CGATAGTTCAAGACCGTAACCACGTCCTTCACCAGCAAGCACCAACCGCTCTATCTCGATGGCCGAGCCGAAGCTGATACCATCACGATAATCCAGCACATTGTTGACATGACGATAATATCCCTCTATAGAGAAATCATACATCCCAGATGGCACCATATAAAATACACCCATGCTTATATGGTCGGCAAGTTCTGGCTTGATTATATTACTGCTGATAGCATAACGATCAAACGGGGTCGATGTACTTTGATTGCGTAATGCATGTATGTTCTGGGATGTACGGCTATAACCAGCTTTCAAGCTCAACAACTCAGATGCTTTCCACATCATACTAATACGTGGTTCCACAGTCAAGTACGTTTTCACGGGTCTGTTTTTCTTGCGACGATACAGCCAAGTGATGTTACCCAGCTCATCAATTTCATAATAATAAGGACCACCTAAAGCCGAGAACGCGGAGAATCGTGCACCAACCGAGAATGCCAACAACGAAGAAAACTGGGCCTGCCAATTCACCCATGCTGCGTTATCCCACGCCTTACGTTGCTCTTTTTCATGACGGGTGACCCGAGTCCATTCCGCCGATTTCACATCGGTCAGCATCGTCCGAGCACCTATATTGAATTCTTGACGATTAGCAAAGAAGCGGAAGTTCTGCTGTAAACCCATGTGACGGATATGACCTTTATATGAAATATTCATACCCAACAAGTCAACACCATTGTCCGTTTCGTATGATGATGCAAGTAGTGTTGTCTGTGATGTGGAACGTCCTCCAAAACGATGCAACCATGCCAAACTACCTGCTGTGTTTGTCCATCGCATATCCACCAAGTCCTTCACTCCCGTCTTGTCGTGACTCAGAAAAAGAGACATGTTCAGTTCATTTCGTTCGTCAGCCCTGAAGTCCACCTTCAGGTTCGTATCATAGAAATAAAGAGAATTGCCACGAAAGTCATCACTCAACTTCAAAAACAAATCAGCATAAGAACGGCGAGCATTCAGCAACACCCCCAACTTCCCCTGAGCAGCAGGCACATCTAATGATACCTTCGTCGACAACAACCCTACGCTCAGACCTCCATGATTTTCACGACGAGCCACACGTCCCACGACATCCAGAACTGCCGATGAAGCCCCACCAAATTGAGCCGGAACAAAACCCTTATAAAGAGTTGCAGTAGCCAATGCATCAGCATTAAAAGCAGAGAATAGTCCAGCCAAATGTCCCACGTTGTATACAGGCACATCATCATAGAGAATTGAATTCTGAGCCGATGTACCACCTCGTACCTGAAAGTTACTTGACGCATCACTCTCTGCCTTAACTCCAGGCAGCAGTTGTAATGAACGCATTAGGTCGGCTTCGCCCATAAGGACAGGCATCGATGTGAGATGTTCTACCACTATTTTTTCTGCACCAATCTCCATAGCACCTACACGTTGACGAGCCGCATCGCTACTGACCACCACCTCGTCGAGTAGACGAGTTCCAATCTCTAAGGAATCTTGTGCCATAACGATAAACGGACAACACAATAGCCATATCCAACAAAGACGTTTCATCATGGTCTATAAAATCACTGTAAAACGTGCAAATTTTAATAGGAGTTGCTTGGTACCTGCGTTAATAAACCGGACTGTAGCCTTCATATTATCGCCCTGACCTTCAACTTTCAACACTTCTCCCTCACCAAATCGTTCATGCTGGATGTGCTGACCAGGTTTGAGAGAATGATTTCGCAAAGATGTAGCTGGAGTTGATGTACTAACACGTGTGAACCCTGATGGAGCTTGTTGTACCACAGGATTTGGCTGATAGTTGGAACGTGAAGGCTGCTCATCAGGCTTGCGCCATGTATCAACAAAGGAGCATTTCTTCATCCAAGGCAATTCCACTTCGTTACTACGACGAGTTGACGAACCTCCGATAAAATGTACGAATTCTGCATCAATATCATGCAAGAATCTACTAGGATTGGCAAACTCCATCTTTCCAAAATGAAATCGATTCCTGGCATAGGTAATGAAACAATGGAACTGGGCACGTGTGATGGCCACATAGAACAGACGACGCTCTTCTTCAATCTCACGAGGATTGCCAACGGTCATCTGATTGGGGAAGAGGTTCTCTTCGAGCCCCACAACGAAGACTGTCGGAAATTCCAGTCCCTTGGCCGAATGGATGGTCATAAGCGTCACCTTTGACTCATCGGCAGACTTGTCGGTATCGACATCGCTAAGCAACGAGACTTCTGCAAGATAATCGCTGATGCTGACATGTTCATTTCCTTCCTCAAGACGGGAAGCACAGAAGTCCTGAAGACCATTGACCATTTCCTCTACATTCTCCTGACGTGACAGATTCTCTGGAGTTGTATCTTGATAGATGTCGTTTAGGATACCACATTCCTTAATGATAAACTCACCAGCTACATCTGCATTGGTCTCCTCAGCTTTTATGATGAAAGACTGGATAAGTTGGGCAAAACCAGCCAACTTAGTATAAGTTGTTTTAGACACATTTAGCTGATACCTGCCTGGCTCCAATAGCACACTCCATAAACTGACGTTATTCGACGTTGCAGTTGCGATAACCTTAGCAACCGTCGTATCACCAATACCTCGTGCAGGATAGTTGATGATTCGTTTCAATGCCTCCTCATCGTTCGGATTGATCGCTAAACGGAAATAGGCGATGATGTCCTTGATCTCTTTACGTTGATAGAAAGACAGACCGCCATAGATACGGTAAGGCATACCGTTCTTGCGCAGGTGTTCCTCGAACAGACGACTCTGGGCGTTGGTACGATAAAGGACGGCAAAGTCTGCATACTCCAAATGTTCACGCGAACACAACTCCTGAATTTTACGCACCACAATCTGGGCCTCCTCCACATCAGAATAGGCTTCGATGATAGGCAGACGCTCCCCGATTTCTTTCTTTGAGAACACATTTTTGTGAATCTGGTCCCGATTTTTATGAATCAGGCTGTTGGCTGCATTCACGATCATCTGGGTTGAGCGGTAGTTTTGTTCCAATTTGAATAAACGGGTATTGGGATAAAGGTCGCGAAACGAGAGGATATTATCAATATTTGCCCCACGGAAGGAATAAATGCTCTGGGCATCGTCTCCCACCACACAGACATGCTGGTTATGACGCGTTAGTTGCAACACAATCTGATGCTGCGCATAGTTCGTATCCTGATACTCGTCGACCATAACATAACGGAAGCGCTCCTCATACTTCCTGAGCACATCTGAATAATGAGCAAACAATTGATAGGTGTACATTAGGATGTCATCAAAATCCATCGCCTCTGCTTGACGGCAGCGCTCGCAATATCTTTTATAAATCTGACTTACGGCAGGTATCCGCGCATTGTTGTCGCGCTGATAATTATTGGAGTCACGTGCATAATCTTCGGGTGTTTTCAGTGCATTTTTTGCCTCACTGATACGTCCCAGTACCGTTCCCACTTTATAGGTCTTGTCGTCAAGCTCCATCTCCTTAATGATTGACTTAACCAGACTCTTGCTATCAGCTGCATCGTAAATAGTGAAGTTAGAGGAGGGAAAACCTATCTTGTCGAACTCAGCACGGAGTATACGCAGGAAAACACTATGAAACGTACCCATCCATAAATAGCGAGAACGTTCAGCACCAACAATCCGAGCGATTCGTGACTTCATCTCGTTCGCAGCCTTGTTGGTAAAAGTAAGTGCCAGAATGCTCCAAGGCTCGTAGCCATGCTCCAACAAATATGCAATCTTATATGTGAGGACACGGGTCTTGCCCGATCCCGCACCTGCCACAACCAAAGAAGCACCTTCACAATACTCGATTGCGGCACGTTGAGGTTCGTTAAACGATTGCATCAATTCTGCATCCATATCTATTTATGGAATTCTACCGTCTTCGGCAGCTTTGCATATTTCTTGTTAACGACAGTCTTAATGTACGCATCCTTCAGTTGACGCATCACTAACTTTCCACCCTCACCAACTGTCAACTCCACATTTTGAGAATCACTACCGTTGTCACAAGAAGCACGGAAAACAGCCTTATTCTTCTCCACAGAGATGACCTTTAGAATAACCCATGTTCCATTGGTGTTTCCTCGTAGATAACCATAGCACATTTCGTCATCAATGCCAGGGACAGGAATCGAATCAGCATAGAGATTCAACTCCATCTGGATCTTATACTCTTCGTTCAGGAAACTGCCCTTGAACGTCTGTGCGTTAGCCATTATGAAATGACCCAACATCAGAAATAATATCGATAATCGTTTCATCATTTACACCTTATTATACATGTTTATTATAATCACACTCCCCCCAGAATTGCTAATCCCTTGCAAATATACACATTTTCTTTAATTACCACAAATAATCCACAAAAAAATGCCCTTCTATTCCGTCTTTTTTTACTATCTTTGCAATATGATAATGAAATTCACAAGTATGGCAAAGAAACTATCCTGTTTCCTCATCGCAATGATGCTCATCTGTGATGTGCCGTTCACACACGCACAACAAGAGGATGAATACATATTGGTGTTCTCAGATGAGTTCAACCAGACTACCGAGAGCCAGCCAGACCCTACGAAATGGGGATGTTCGTCAAGACATAATAGTCGATGGGCACGCTGGATTAGTAACTCTCCGAAGGTTGCTTATATAAAAAACGGAAAACTAATTTGCCGTGCGATTCCCAATAACCAACAAAAAGAGGACACTGCACAAATGCTAACAGGTGCAATCGAGACAAAAGATAAGTTCTCATTCCAATATGGGAAAGTAGAAGTAAGACTGAAAACCAATCGACAACGTGGAAACTTTCCTGCTGTATGGATGCTTCCCCAGCCACCATGCCTACAACACCCCTATGGGGGAGAAATCGACATCTTTGAATCCTATGGGACGAATCCACATGCATATCACACAGCTCATACACATTGGACCTTACACTTAGGCATGAAAAAAACGCCCCAGCACCAGTTTCACGAGAAAGTGAGAGTGGATAAATGGCATGTGTATTGTGTTGAATGGAATCATAATTCTATCATTTGGAAAGTAGATGATAACATCATGGGTATCTACAACAAATTAGACGATGATGAAGCTCAATCAAAAGGACAATGGCCATTCGACCATCCTTTCTACATCATACTAAACCAAAGTGATGGAGATGCCACGTGGCCAGATCCTCCTAACCTACGGCACACATATACGACAATGATTGATTGGATTAGAGTGTATCAACGGAAGGAGTCATAAAGGACAACTCCTTTTAAGAATTCGGATTTATCCTAATCCTAAGCAGATGCTTATAGATAAGACTTCTCGCCCAATTCGGAGCCAAACGCACCCCATAACGTTGACAGACATTCTTTATCAGCCTAAAAATGGAGATATAACCGAGTTTATATAACCTCATCTGAAAATAAATCTCATTATTCGCATAAGTTAATCCCCCTCTGCGCCGAACCATTTCTGGAGAACGTCTGAATAATAATAACGATTCCGGCATATTATGGAATCGATAACCAGCTTTAAGCATTCTTGCCCAAAGGTAATAATCTTCAAACAGGGGAAAAGGCTGATAACCACCAGCCTCTATAACCGCATGCTTACGGAACATAACAACAGGATGATTAATCGGATTGCGGCTTTTCCCAAACTCATAAATATCCTCATGGTTTTCTGGAAGATTTCGTATGGCAACAGTGTTATCAGGTGAATAGTCAAACTCTGTTATCCACGCGCCAAGAACGTCAATGTCTGAATGACTGTGTAGATATTCTAATTGTTTTTGAAATCTATTCGGCATACAAATATCATCTGTATCCATTCGAGCAACAATATCAAACGAACAAACTTGTAGGCCTTTGTCTAAAGCAACACCAAGCCCGCTATTCTTTTCCAGAACAATGCGTTTCAAGCATGGGAAACGCTTCTCTTCTCTTTCAATTGCGACTTGAAGTTCGAGAGGTATTGGTCCATCTTCCACTAAGATTATCTCTGTGGGCAAAATGGACTGTTCATAAATACTGTCAAAACACGCTGAGAAAAACTCAGCCTTTTCGTGTTTATATACAGACATTAACAAAGAAAACTCATTCATGCCACAAAGGTAGCAATAATAATAAAAATAGCCAAATTTTCTTGTGGTTTTCTACGAAAGATAGATGTCTCTATAAGTTTTCTTTACTTTTTCTGGTGTAAAAACTTGTCTCACACTCATCATATCTACTTTTGCATTAATTGCCAAATCGATTTTTTCCAAAAAGTCTTTATAATCATGATACTGAAAGACAAACCATCCATTTATCCCCGTTAGATAATCGGCGATTCTTACGCGCTCAGATAAAACAACAGGGGTACCATAGCTCAAAGCTTCCAATGCAGCATAGGAGAATGCTTCATACTTTGAAGGCACGACCAATACAGAAGCTTGGGCATATAATTCAGCCAATTCATTGTCAGAAATCCCTATGTATTGATGAAAATCTTTACGAAGAAGTTCCCCCTTTCCCACACAATGAATTTCATACTTTTCTTTAGGAAGCTCATATAAATGTTCAATGCCTTTTACCGGATCATCTGTACGCCCCACAAATAATAACATCTTTTTATTCTTAACAGGAAGATGATTTAGAGTTTGTGGTTTATACCAATGGGGTATTTGAACAACATGAGGATGAATAGATTGAAAAAACGATGTATCTTCATTGTTTATCGTTGTAACAACATGTGCATATTTCTTTATTAAGGGGCGTAGGAACAGATAGAAAAACATCTTTCCCAAGAAGGGATGCCTTAAGCATTCGAATGGATGCCAATGTGCTGTATAAACAATTTTTTTCTTATTCTTATAGGCTGCTAAAAATGCCTGAACAGTCCCCATTGCCGTATAACCATTAATATGGATGATATCGGCATCTTTGATGGCTTCATTCAAAGATGCTGGACGATAATAATAATGGAATAGCCGTGAGGATATTGTAGGAATATCACAAACAGGAAGAGCCTGTAATTCTGTATCATCTGTGAACAGATTACTTAAGGCCTTACAATAATTATCTGTTCCACCTGGTTTATTTTGACGAATATATAATATTCTTTTCATTATTTTGGGTACTTAATAAGAAATGTATGCAATTCTGGTCGGCAATAGAAATAGAGACTTTTTACAAACAGCACATACCGCTTATACCCCATTAGGAAAAATAAGGTTCTGAAAAGATAAGCAATCATCTTCTTTTTCTTATCAAGTCCCTGAATGTTTTTTCGAGAAAGGCTGTCCAATTTTTCATCAATAATCATACCTTTTTTACTGATTGCAGCATAAAAAGAACCTATGGAGGTAGAAAATGGATCAGTGTTATGGAACCCTAATGCTCCATGGTATAATCTTCGATGAAAAGCAGCAATAGGAGTTCCATTATCATATTTCCCATAAGAGTACTCTTGAAGAATGTATTCATCAAAAAGTTTTCGTTGCTTAACAATTGCTTCTCTGTAAATATCGGTTGCCAATTTCAAATCATCATATTCCTTTAATTCTTCGATGCGCTTACGAGAGATTATTCCTTGCTCCATCTGTTTGTAATCATAGCCAGCAAAATGCAAGAATACAAGTTTGTCACTTCTCTGTGGATTGTCATCCGTACGGAATTTAACCATTATACTCTCCCCCTCCATATAAAGTTCTCGTTCAAAGTAATTCCAGGGAGCCATGTTCATTCCTAAATGATGAAAAACATAGAGAGATTCACTTCCCAGAAATCCTGGCATCCAATCCATCCATTTCTGGTCTGTAAAATTACCCACGCTACGATCCGCAAAACAATTATCAATAAGACGTTTTTGCCACCAATCTAAAATGGCATCCGTTACTTTGCTATTACGCATTCCACAAAAACCAAGATTGAATATACCGTTCACATTCATGGCCCACTCAGGATGTTCACCCTGATAAACCGGATGGATGCCCACGACTTGAGGGGTAAGCGTCATTTCATACTGGTCAAGTCGAAGTAGTATTTCATCAATTGGTGAAAAGACATAAATATCTGGGTCAAAATAAAGTACCTTTTCATAACCCTGTTTCATTAAGTACTGGAAACATAATGGCTTTATGCAAGTACAGAATTCTGTTAAGTCATACTTAAATGCCATATCTCGCCATTCTTCTTCTGTAAATGGAGAAATCGTTTTAGCAAAAATAATGCTAGAAGGAAACTCTTGTGGCATATTTTCAAATTCATCAGCCACAAAAATCTTAAAATCGACATCAGGATTATGTTGGCGAAGAGAATGCTCCAGTATCTGCCCTAATCCAATATAATTTTTGGCGACAATAGTAAATGCACAATCAGTCATATGATACAGAGTAATATGTTATTTTAAAACTTTGATAATTTTTGCAGGAATCCCTGCAGCAATAGAATAAGGTGGGATATCATGGGTAACTACACTATTTGCGGCAATCACCGCACCAGCACCAATTGAAACACCATTTAGAATCGTTACTTTGTCGCCTATCCACACTTTATCACCAATGTGGATGGGACCTTTGCTATGTATTGGTCTGCTTGCCGGTGCGACCTCAATAGTGTCAATTGTATTATCTCCATGTGAGTTATCCGTTATAGTCACCCATCTTCCTGTCAACACATCATTACCAATTTCAATTCTATAACAGCAGGATATATGTAGATATTCTCCGAAGTCACATCTATCTCCAATAATCAACGTTGGATTGAGTTGCTGCCCATTGTAATTATCCCATGCAGTCAAAGTGCCATGTTTACATATGGCAGACATCTCTCCTATATGTATGAACTTTCCTCCAATCATTGTAATTGGATAGTGAGCAACAAATCCTTTACCAGCATATGATAAAGAAGCGGCAATCCAATGACTATAGAAAAAATCCCATACCAATAACAACTCGCGATGAGTCTCATAGCTATATATTTTGGATATAACACCGAACACACCTCTTATAAAATGGTCTAAATATAGTCTAAGCGCTCTCTTTTTACTCATGGCATCTCTTATTTCTTGCCTTCAAGTACAAGGCATAAATTTGCTCAATATTGTTTTCGTTTGAAAAAAGTCTTATCGCCAAAGACTGCCCGTTGGTTATAATACGTTGATATTCATCTAAAGATAAATTAGCAACTTCATTCATTCTTTTTTGCAACCCTTCGACATCATTAAATCGATACCCACCAGTAATATCAAGTATTTCTTTTGTCCCAGCGGTATTACGTCCAATTACCATACATCCATTGAACCAGGCTTCAGCCGTCATACGTCCAAAACCTTCGTAGAAACTGGCCACAATGAGTGCGGTCGCATTTTCCATAAAAGAACTAACATCTTTTTGATAGCCGACAAAATCGACAGCATTTAAACAATGTAATTTATCCGCCAGGTGTTTTAATTTATCAATGAATACACTATCACCAAAACCAACAATAACCAGTTTATAATCCGGATGTGTTTTAAAAAAAGACGAAAAGGCCCAAATAACATCTTCGTGACCTTTTTCCGGAATAATGCGACTTGCACAAAGGAAATACTTTTGTTTGTTTGGATTATAATGGATATTATTCTTTGAATAGATTCCATTATATATGGTCACGGCATTATCATTGTCTGTTAAGCCAAAGTAGTCCTTAATGCCATTAGTTATCGTTACAATATAAGAAGATTGTTTAATCGTCTTTTCAAAATAAGTTTTGGAAGGGAACAAAATCCAGCCAAAATCTTTATCTTGATATTCACGAAGGTGCATGATATGAGGTATATTTTTCATTCTTGCGACACGCAAACCTTCTCTAATGACCCCTGTATTTGTATGAATGATACTTGGCCGTTCTCTCTGAACAATTATTAATAATTCAACGGTTGATATTAGTTTCTTCATTATCATTGAAAGAAATGAGAATGGGAATCTCACATAAGAACGCAAATCGCAAGGACGATGTAATGCACTCATTGTAAGAAAAGCTTCTGCATAACGTATGTTATTTTCTTTCAAATAGCCCATAAAATCCGCATCTCTTTTCCCCGTTCGTGGAATAACCACAAATGGCTGAACTCCCCTATCTATCAGTCCATTTAACATATTTATGAAAGAAATCGATGCTCCTCCCATAAATGCAGCATTTAATATATAGAGAACTTTCATAGGATCATGTATTAACAAACGGTCTTATTTCGTTTTTATTCATGTATGCCATAATATATAATGGGATAAAATTACTATACCATAATGGATAACCTCTTACAATAAATGCGAGTACAGCAATGATATAAGTTGCTATCAAGGCTTTATAATTGGTTGCATACCACATTGAACTCACATATAATAACAAAACCAAAACCAATCCAATGAATCCGTTCTCGTATATAAATACTTTATATCCTGAATTTCCTGATATATCTTTGGGCATATCTCTGCCAGTCAAAACATCAGAAGAAGTAATATAATTATCGAATTCTGTTTCAAAGTCTTCTGATGTTCTATTATTCCCAACCATTTCTCCATCATAAACCTCCAATCTAAGAATAATGAGATCATGCAACAAATTATTCCCGTTATTATAATAAAATGAGGCTATTGTAACGACTGTAAGCATTAATACTACAGTTAATAATTTGTATAGCACGTCCTTTCCTTGAAGCCACAAATTCAAAAAAATAGTTATTGTCAACAAAACATATGCCGCTAACGAAAAGGTCATTAGAGTTGCAATCAACAAGATAATATTATACCATTTTTTCCAGTTACCATACTGGGTAAGAAGCAATAAAACACATGCACTTCCGAGATGTCCTGGTTCCAAAAAAACAGAATGAAACCTTGGAAATATTTCTAGCAAACTTCGCTGATCAATCATAAAAAAATAGTAATTTTTATATGAATAAAATCCATCTGCAAACTCTGCGTCTCTATAGGGGAAATGAAAACCGAATAAATAAAGGACATATGCAATTATTGAAACTAATAATAACAAAGCCATTACTTTTGATAATACAGTAGATATGCTCGGGAAGATGTCCTTATTAAGAATGAATAATGTATAAAAAATGGAGATATTAAAAAGATTGAATACAAATCCTCCAATATGCCCTCCATTAATCCAAAGCATATAATAAGACAAGACAATATGAATCGTTATTGGAATGATATATTTGTCGTTCGAAAAAAAAGACGTATCCGACTGGAGTGATGATATCGCTATCGACATACATAACAAAAAACTTGCTATAATGACATAATAAGTACCTAAAGGCCACATAAACCACGGATTTAGAGAGCCAAGATAGGCAATTACTATGCCTACGTAGAATAGTAATCGCACAAGAATATCTATTCTCCAATATCCAATATTTATTACCTTAATCTTCATTTTCCATGTAATTGTCTGATACATCCATGAATAAAAGATCGTTCATGCTCATCAAGTACCAAAAACCATCCAACAGAAAGTCCCAAACATAATGAACACAGTGATGTAAGTACAAATCGGAAAGGAACATTAATAAACTCCATGAAGAACCAACAAGCTACAGACATAGCTGCAATCTGGCATAACACAGGAAGAATAACATTCTTTACATAATGAGCCATATCTAATCCTGCGGCATAATGCATATACGGTATCCTGATGATAGATACCAATAACTCAATTGCAACCCATATTGCCATGATGACATGAATTGAAGAATGGGCCTGTAAAAGGAACCATACAACCACAATATAGAGCAACTTTGGTGTGTATGTGATTAACGTAAAAACCTTTATTCGGCCAATCGCTTGATTTGCCGAGCTTAGGCCAATTGTTATCTGATCACAAAGAAAAGCCAACAAAACAAAACGGCAAAAAACGGCGGTATTATTAGGAACTTCCTTCAGCCACAAATCTAGAATTGTAGGCATCTCTGCAATCAACGGAATTATTACAATTGAAAGAGCAGCAGTCGAGAATTTACTCTGCATTTCCGCCATTCTTAACATGGAGGCCCGATTCCCATTACCCTCTGCCTGCATCAATTGTGGATTCATCGCATTAAGAATTGAAACCACAATAAACGAAATTGCAGAATGAATCTGGAAAGCTATTCCATATGCAGCATTAACTGCTGTTCCTAAAAAATGATTAAGAACAAGAGACGTCCCTTGAACTCTAGCAGTAACACACCCCATACCATATGTTGTCCATCCTGCAAAACCAGTTATCATTTTAATATGTGACTTCTCAATATCTTTAACTCGAATCAGAATAGAACATTCGCGATACTTAACACAAGCATAAATAGCAAAAACAAACAAGTTCAAATACACGATTGCTGCCGTCATCCATTGGTAAGTAAGTAGTTTATCATATGGGACATAAGATAAAGTAATTGCAAGAAATAATTTAACTACACTATCAATAATTTCCACAATGACTATAAACAAAATGTTCTCATGTGCAATCAATAAAGCTTTGAAAGGTGATGTCAGAATCGTCGCAAATAGCATAAACGATGTTATATAATACATCTGCTCTGCGACAACAATACGAGAAGAATCTATGGTCAGGACATGTTGGAATAACAAACTTTTCAGCAACAACAATCCTATCACTATGATTAGGCCAAAAACAAAATGAATAAACAAACTATTAGAAAACAGTTTTCGCAAATACTCTTGTGTTTGGCTAACTTTATAATATGACATATAACGTTGGGTCGTAATCACCAACGCATTGGTAACAAAGCTCAACATTGCCACAACTCCAGCAATTACAACATATATTCCGTAATCATTCTCACAAAGTGTATCTAGTATAATTCGTGTAGAATAAAGTGAAAGACATGTTGTGATGATTGCTTTTATGTACTGGGCTCCAGTATTGAATAATATGAGCTTCGTTGAACTCTTCATTCCTTATCGATAGTCAGTTGAATACAGAATATTAGATTTTCCAAAGAACACCTTTCAATTGGTACACGATGAAAATGAATGAAACAAAAAAGAGTACACCAACAACAAAGATCATTCGCTTAGGGCCAGATGGTTTAACAGGAACAGTGGCACTCTTTAATGTTGTAAACGAAGGTGTACGCTCTTGCACCTTTGCTTTCATCGCTTGAAGTTGGGTATTCATAGCACTGTATGTACTATACTTCATGGACATGTCATTCTCCAATTTATCACGCTCTGATATGAATGCCTGTAAAATGACATCTTTATGCGTATCGCAATACTCTGTATATAATCTCAATGCTTCTTCATATTCGATCTTTGCACTATCAGTTAAATGTTGGTAATAGTCACAATCTTGACGTGCCTTACTTGTACGATACTGAATAATAAAATTCTGAAGATGCTCTTTGACAGAGTCTGCCATCATTGCACAAACCAAAGCATCTTGATCTCTTACGCTTATGGAAATAACATCTGTTCTTTTATCAACGGAACATGAAATCTTCTCCTTCATTGATTCCATTAACATATAATCTTTCTTTGACAAAAGAAAAGAATTGATTTTTTCACCTTCAGATGATTTTCCTCGTTGTTCCTCGGATTCAAACAAACTGTTGATATAATTTGAGAGAGTTCTAAAAGGTAAGGTCAAAACACTCTGTTTTTGATCTTCTTTAAGATAAGTATAATAATCAGTAGAGATTTCACCATCTAATGTCCTTATCTTTATATCAAACAACCCTACCAAGAATTCTGGAGACTCAAATAAATCTGGATATAATGTTGGGTAAATGGCATCATTTCCAGCCATATCACCCAAATTAAAGCCAAAGGAAGAAGCAATAGACGATAGTCCTCCACTCACTGACTCCCCGTTTGATTCTGGAGCCAACGTCACTTCGCAATCATAATACCTAGGTTGAGGGAATATCCAGATACACGACAACACGAATGAAATAAGCATTACATACAAATAAACCTTTCGCTTTTGCCATAATACCTTGACAATTTGTTTCACATCTATGAATTGTGCTTTATGATCTTCCATATATCAATCTTACTTTAAAATATTAGCAATCGTTGCAACAACAGCAGCAATTGAAGCTGATGATGAGCCAATACTGAGAATCTCTGCTGTTGACATCTTGTTCTTGCTCTTCTTCGACGGAACAACAATCTGGCAACCAGGCTGAATGGCCGATTTAGAATGGTGGCTAAGCAGTTTGGCCGACCCATTCATATAGATCGCATAAACTCGTTTCTTGCGAGCATTGTCGCCATATCCACCTGCACGCTTTATATAGTAGTCAAGCGATTCGCCTTTCTTATAGCTGATTGTTACAGGGAACATAACCTCACCAATAATTTTAACCGATGCCGAATACTCTGGGACGATGAGGCGATCACCTGGTCGTAACGTAATATCCTCTGCGCAACCTGGTTTCTTAAGAGCAGCTTCCAAATCGACAGGAATAGAACCGACACCTTTCAAGTTCATCTTCATATTAATCAATTCTTCGCCTTGTTCAATGCTGATATTCTGCTTATTGTCTTTCATCGACTCTTCATATAATTCTATCTGGGATGCACGCAGAGAAGCTTCCTGCTGCTTACGTTCTTCTTCATTCAAAGCACGTTCGATATGAGCACCTTTGGCGTATGCAATCTTCGTCAAGCCACCTGCGGCCCCTATCAAATCGCTCAACTTATAATCTCTGTTTGTTATCAAATAGTTGCCTTCAAAATTCACACAACCTATGACCGAAACAGTTTCCATAGCAGAATAAGTCGGACTCCTACGCACAACAACAACATCATATGGCTGAAGAACAAATCCCTGTTCTCCATCAACGACAAACCCATCACGCAAAGCAAATGAGTATGTCTCTGAGGTTTCATCGATATACTCAAGAGACTTCGTATCATAATGACGACGGAACACATCGACTTTCGACATTGAAGCCGCATCAGTCAAACCACCTGCTTGCAAAACAAGGTCCTCCAGTGTTGTATTGTCTGCATACTGATAAGTTCCAGGATACAACACTTCGCCTGAAATCGAAAGGGTTTTATCCGTGATATCATCCTTACGGCTATGAATATACAGAACATCATTTTTCTTGAGAGGGATATCTGGAACGTTACTTTCGAGTAGGCCCTTCACATCGATAGGAATTACTTCCAAGGTCATATCGTCACGTTGACGATGCATGACAGCTCTGTTCAGGAAAGCGTCGTCACGAACCCCCTCTGCAGCAGTAATCAAATCGCGAACACCACTAATGTTGCCCCCCATCTGATACATGCCTGGATGATAAACGGCACCACGGATTTCTACCATATTAGAATAACGTTCAACAACAGAATCTACGTAAATTGAGTCACCGTCATTCAGGTTAAAACCATTCATATCGAACTCACCGATTGTATGAATAGAATACTCTGCCCCACTCTTTCGAATCAGTCGCACATTCTTTCTATAAGCATCGCCTGTGAATCCTCCAGCATAACTGAGAATCGTGGAAACACTTTCCGAACTTTTCATCTCATAATACATCGGGCGTTTCACTTTTCCTTTAATTCTTACCAGACAATCGTACGACCCTACTACAATGATATCATTATCCTGTAAACGGATATCGCCACTTGAATTTCCGTTCAAGATATAATCGTAAACGTCTATGGAAGCGATCTGTCTACCAGAACGATATACTTTGATATCACGTAACGTACCGATATCACTGATACCTCCAGCAGCATAGAGCGCATTGAAGGCCGTTGAAAGAGAACTTAAAGTATAAGTACCAGGCACTTTCACTTCACCCATCACCTGCACAATGATAGAACGTGTGTCGCCAACTGTCAGATTAATACTCGAACCTTGGTAATACTGTCCCATGCGCGATTTGAGGGAAGCGTTTGCTTGAGATACGGACATCCCAGCCAGTTTTATCGGACCGATACCAGGAATCGTCACAGTTCCGTCTGGAGAGATGACTCCTTGGAATGTTTCTTGTGAAGCACCCCAAACATCAATATTTACAGCATCACCAGCTCCCAGCCTATAATTTGCCGGAGTCGCAATATTCACATTGGGTTGGAATGACAATTGGGCATTATTAAACAGATTTCTTCCGAAGACCTGATTCTCTGTATTCCCCAATTGACGATAATAAGCTAAAGAATCAAGATCCAAAAAACCGACCGCATCGTTCATTAAACGCTCTTGTTCTTCTGGGGTGTAATTATCTCTGCCATTAACTCCACGTGCTTGACTGCGAACCATGTAGTTATTCTGCATTTGATATGCTTCTCCTTCCAGTTGCTTATCTGTTCGCATACGATTACCAGAGACCGTTACATTCGCCCCGTCCAAAGCGACAGCACCCAGTTGGTCTTTCTGTGCAGCTATTTTCTTCCTCAATTTCTGGATTTGCTCAAGCGTTACACCTTTTTTTAGCAGATTCTGGACAATATCTGCTTGATTTTTGCCAGCCTGCTGCTGTTCAAGCACATATTGAATCACTTGATTATCTGACATTGACTGGGCATTAATCGTAGCATAGCCAATGACAATCATCGCAACAAAAAGCGATATTTTCTTTACCATTGAATTCTTCATTATATAATCGATTATATTTTTGCGTCCTAATATCAATTGATTGGTCCTTTACAAAACACTAATTCCTCCCAAGGGAGGACTATCGTGTGTATCTTCAGAATTTTTTTCCACCAGCTACAGAGAACAAAGTTTCTCCGATGATTTTCGCATCACCCCACAAACTTCGGTGTTTTAGGTATTCCAAATCCATATCGAGTCGGATAATCATTTTATCCATCGTATCGGTATATCCATTATGCAACGTGGCATTCGATGTAACTCCCGGACGGCTCATATACAGATTCACGTAATCCGGACGAATTTCCAGAATCTGATTAATGAAATACGCTCGTTCTGGTCTATATCCCACAAAAGACATATCACCCATAAGCACATTGAATAATTGCGGTAATTCATCTAAATGGTGGAGTCTGAGGAATCTCCCGACTTTCGTCAAACGATCGTCATGCTCGTGAGCCAATTGAGGGCCTTCCTCCTCTGCTGTAGTCTTCATCGTTCTAAACTTCACAATCTTAAAAGCCTTTCCATCACGTCCGATTCTTTCTTGCCTATAAAAAACTGGTCCTTCGCCTTCAATTTTCTGAGCAATAATAATAGCCAAGAAAATTGGAGAAGTGATAATCAGTCCTAAAACAGAGCCCAAAAAATCAAAGACTCGCTTTAACGATTTCTCCAATGTACTCATACCATCTTTTATTGTATATTCCGATTCTCTTGTCATTTTTTAGTGATGCATTTTGTTAGTGCATTCCTTTTCCTACGCAATTCATATTATGAAACGTAAACTTTTGTATTTTATTGTGGCGGACATTAAAAAATTCTTAAAAAATTTCAATATAATTGAATCTTCCTCAAATCTTCATCCGCAAAAAGCGCACAAAGTTACAAAAAAAACGACAATCTCGAATGAAAATATTGGATTTGTAAAAGCCAAATTGTTATTTTTTTGTATTTTTGCATCAAGAACGAACAAACAAAATAC